>CABTZC010000051.1 GCA_902489185.1 uncultured Brevibacterium sp.
CACGGGACCAGCCACCACTTGGGTCTGGACGTTCACGACTGCGCCCAGGCGCGCGCGGAAATGTACACCGACGCTCATTTGGAACCGGGCATGGTGTTCACGATTGAACCTGGCTTGTACTTCAAGAATGAAGACTTGTTGATCCCTGAAGAGTTCCGCGGAATTGGTGTGCGCATCGAGGACGACATCCTGGTGACAGAAGACGGTGTCGAGAACCTTTCTGCGAACTTCCCACGTACGCGCGCTGAGATTGAGGAATGGATCCGTGGGGCTCGCGGCTGACTTTTCGCTCACCCTGCCCGCTGGCGTGCGAATGGGGTGCGCCGAGGTTCCTGGCGGTCTGTCAGGGACCTCGGTGTTGCTGTTACCGCCCGGGTCCACGGTGGGCGTTGATTCCCGAGGTGGCGGCCCGGCCACGCACGAAACGAACATTTTGGCGCCCGGCACCTTGGGTTATGGGGCTGATGCCGTGGTTCTCACCGGCGGTTCTGCGTTGGGGCTCAGCGCCGCCCGAGGTGTCCAGGACACGCTTGCCACCTCCTCCATTGGCTGTGAACCACTGCCCGGGATCCGTGTCCCTATCGTTCCCGCGGCCGCTGTTTTCGACCTCGGCCGAGGTGCCACCCACACCCCCGACGCGGACACTGGCGCGGCAGCCACGCAGGTGGCGCACGGCAGTGACGGGGCGTGCCGTGGTTCGGTGGGTGCCGGTTTGGGTGCGTGGACCGGCCGGGGATTCGCCCGAGGCGGCACCGGCGTTGCGTCCGTGTCCACCTCTGAGGGGTGGCGGGTGACGGCCGTTGTGACAGCCAACCCCATGGGGTCGATTTTTGACTCCCGTGGCCAGCTTTACGCCGCTGGGGTTCTGTCAGGTTATGGCATTGAGGTTCCAGCCGTCCCAGCGGAGGCGCTTCGTGAGCAGGTCGAGCGCGCACATGCGCTCAACGCTTCAGCCACCAACACCACGATTGCGTGTCTGATCACGGACGCGCCTTTGACGGATGCGCAAGTGACACGTGTGGCTGCCAGTGCGCATGCGGGGCTGTCGCGTGCGATCTATCCGTCTCACACGTTGTTTGACGGTGACACGATTTTCGCCGCTTCCGTGCCTGCAGCTGACGCGGACGCTTCGGCACTTAACGACTACACGTCGCCTGCTTTGACGTGGCTGGGTGCCGCTGCTGCAGATGCGATGGCGTTGGCATGTATTGACGCGGTGTTGAGTGCGGACGCACAAAAAGAGTGGGGCCCCATGGCTATCCCGGCCGTGCGACAGTTCGCGCCTGACACGGTGTCGGCGTGGGAGTCTGCTAGAAACTAGCGTTTGCTTAAGAGCGCCCGTGCCTCGTTCGCCTGCGTGGGATCGCAGAGCAGTTGAAACTCGTTTGCGATCACCTGCGGGCGAGCGATGACTTTATTCTTGCGCCCCATCATTGCACGGGTGACGATTCCCCACAGCATTCCTAGACCGACACCGATGATGACGCCGGGTAGCAGGGCGCCGGAACTCAGTGAGTCTTCGCCGGCGAAGAACGACATGATCAAACCGAAAAGCAGACCTAGCCACGCACCCGTGAGTGCGCCTCGCCCGGCTGCTTGTGCCCATGAGGTGATCCCCATGACCGTTTCGACGATCCGGACGTCGGACCCCACGATGGACAGTGCACGCACGTTAAAGCCGTTCTCAGCAAGATACGAGATCGTGGCCTGAGTTTCTTCGCGGCTACGATAGGTACCTAGAACTTCGCCCGTGGGCATCACGTTACGTTGCATGCTCATACCCCCATTATGGTGGTTCTGCTTCGCAGATTAAATCACCTGTGGCCAGGCGATACAGGTAAAAGACCTATGAGGAGATTGATGTGGTTGACCGCGATGCGGTGATGAAGGCCCTGAGCACCGTCATAGATCCCGAATTGCGCGTCGATATTGTCACGTTGGGGATGGTGGACGATGTCACCATCGATGCTGGTCACGTCGAGGTGACCGTCCTTCTCACGATTGCTGGCTGCCCGCTCAAAGACACGATTACCCGTGATACTGAAGAAGCGATTATGGCAATCGAAGGGGTCGCCGAGGTGACGGTCCACTTGGGTACGATGACCCCCGAACAGCGCGCCGAACTTCGCAACAAGCTCAAGCGTTCCAACCCGTTTAAGGACAGCCTCACGCGCATTTACGCCGTTGCCTCTGGGAAAGGTGGCGTGGGCAAATCGTCCGTGACTGCCAACTTGGCCGCGTCCATGGCCCAGCAGGGTCTCAAAGTCGGTGTGATCGACGCTGACATTTACGGCTTCTCGATCCCTGGCATGTTCGGGATTACCGGGCAGCCAACCCGCGTTGACGACATGATTTTGCCCCGCGTTGCACACGGGGTGAAGGTCATGAGTATCGGCGTGTTCATCGGCGGTAATCAGGCGATCGTGTGGCGTGGGCCCATGTTGCACCGCGCGCTGGAACAGTTCCTCACCGATGTTCACTGGGGTGATCTGGACGTCCTGTTCCTTGACCTGCCACCCGGCACTGGGGACATTGCGATCTCGGTGGCCCAGCTGCTCCCCCAGTCCGAACTCCTCGTGGTCACCACGCCTCAGCATGCGGCAGCACAGGTGGCGCAGCGTGCGGGTTCGATCGCCGTGCAGACGTCTCAAAAAGTAGCGGGCGTGATTGAAAACATGTCATACATGACCATGCCGGACGGTTCGACCCTCGACGTCTTTGGTTCAGGAGGCGGCGAGGACGTCGCGCACAACCTTACGGACACGTTGGACTACCCGGTGCGCGTTTTGGGTCAGGTGCCGCTGGACCCACCGGTTCGCGAAGGTGGCGACGACGGAACGCCCGCGGTTATTGCACACCCGGAATCGGCCGCGTCGAAAGTGTTCAGCCAAATGGCGCATGATCTGTCCCACCGCTCCCGAGGTCTTTCCGGCCGTTCCTTGGGTGTCACCCCGTCTTAAGTGGCTTCAGAATCGAAGGGTGCCGGTTTGGTGCGGTCGCGTTTCTTGGCTTGTTCCATGTAACGCTCGACTGGGCTGATACCCACTGCGGTCTGGGTGGGCGTTTCCTTGTGAGTCGGTTGCCCGTCTTCTTCAGCCAACGCTTCGCGCACAATTCGCCGGGGGTCATACTGACGCGGGTCGAGCTTCTGCCAGTCCACGTCGAATTCGTCGCCGAAGTCTTCGCGAACCGCACGGCGCGCATCCATGGCTTTGCGACGGAACGTCTTGGCGAATTCGCCTAACTTTTTTGCGTACTCTGGCATCCGCGACGGCCCTACAACCACAAGGGCCAGGATGATCAAGATGACCATCTCTGTTCCGTTGATGCCAAACATGCCGTCCATTCTATCTACCGCTAGACTTATCCGGAAAAGAACAGGAGGGATGCGTGCGCAATCTGCCAGCCGCTGCACAGTTTGCGGATCGTTTTCACCAAAGTGACGCAGTAATCGACGCGGCACGCTCGCTCGCTTCCGAGTTTCACTGTGCCCCGCTGGGAGCCACGTCCACCCACGTTCTGTCGATGCTCACACGGCTAGCCAGGCCCGCCTCGGCCATTGATGTGGGAACGGGAACCGGAGTTTCAGCTGTCACCATTCTTTCCGCGATGCCGCCAGGCGGAGTCCTCACCACGATCGACACCGACCCGCAACGACAAGCGGTTGTTCCCGAACTTTTCGACGTGGCAGGGATTTCCCGGCACCGCGCCCGCATGATCACAGGACAATCGCAGAACGTGCTCTTCCGGTTGGCTGAAAAGTCCTATGACTTGGTGTTCTTGGACACCGACCCGCTCAATCACCTCGAGATCTTCCCTATGGCGCTGAGCAAACTCCGCGCAGGTGGGGTGATCGTGGTCAACAACGCCATGGCCGCCGGAGCGGTAGCCAACCCTGCAGACCGCTCAGCGACGACCTCGGCGACCCGCAGGATGCTCACGTACGTGTCCGAGGTGCCCAACACCGAACGTGTCCTGTTACCTGTGGACGCGGGCCTGTTGGCGCTCATCCGCGCCGACTGAGCGAGCACAAAAAATCCCGCGGAAGACCGCGGGAAATTCTGCCTATAAAAGCCTGACGGTTACTGACCCAAAGCTTCGTTCAAGGTTTCAGCCAGATTCTGTGCTTCTTCCTGACTGACCTCAATGACCAGACGTCCGCCGCCTTCGATGGGGAGACGGAGAACCAGGCCACGGCCTTCTTTCGTCACTTCGAGGGGGCCGTCACCGGTGCGTGGCTTCTGAGCTGCCATGAAGAATCCTTTCAATCACGTAATGTGCTTCTAATTATCCATCATCGGGCATGCTTGTGCATACACGGAGTCACGAGCACCCTTTTACGGCGGCGAATTGAATGAACCGCCCAAGCTCCACAGCGCGGTCACCCACCAGATTTGCAAGAGCGCAGACGCTGCCACAACAACCCACCGCAGAGTCCACGACGCTGGGCGCGCAATCACCAGAGCTAGCGGGAACAACGGGAGCAGAAGTCGAAATGTCGACGTCTGTGGCGTGAAAAACAACAAGAGGTACACGGAGTAGCCCAGGACGAACTGGCGGTTCACGTGCCCCATCGCTTTACCGGGTGAGGTAAACAGGATCACACCACCCACAGCCAGGAGCGCCAGGAACAGGACGACGCCCAGCGGACCGGCCATGCGGTCCGCCCGATCAATCCACTGGATGAACAGGTCGGAGTGCCCGGTCCAGGCAGATTCCGTCGATGTGTACGCATCAAACTGGCCAGTTTTCCACCACGCGAACGCGGGGTGCAGCAGGGCGGCTACGCAGCTGAGCACTCCCAGGGTCCACGACGTGACGACTTCGCGTTTGGGGTACGGTTCCGGGCCCAGCCAGCGCCACAGCAAGTGGATAAGCATAAAGAAGGAAAAGCCCACTCCGATGGGCCGTGTTACGTCCATCAGAACGACCGCAGGGATGGCTAGGAGATAGCGCCGCTGGGCGATGAGCCACAGGGCCACCGCGAGGAAGAGAATCGCCATGGCTTCCGCATAGCCTGACATGAGCGTGGCAGTCGCGGGGAACACCAGGAAGAATGCGAGCCCGGTGAGCGCTTGAGCCGGGTCAGCGAACTTCCGGAACAGGTACAGAATGACCACGGATGCGGCTCCCGCGCACACCACCGAGGTGACGACCGCCAGAGTTTTAAACTCCAGACCGGTCACCGAGCACAGGGCGCCTACGAACCATGGGTATAGCGGGTAAAACGCCCACGCGTTTTGGGCCACAGAGCCGTCTTCCCTGAGCGGGAGCGGGGCCGGGTACCCGTCCTTCCACACCCGTTCGTACCATCCCGCGTCCCAGAAGTTGAGGTACTCGATGACGCTTGGCCCGTCGGGGCCATTCCACGGAGTTTCGCCTTGGTGTTGTGCCGCGCTGGCCACAATCGTGAGCGTGAGCAGCCTCGACAAGGCATAGACGACAAGCGCCTGAACCCACACGGGGGTTCGCATCAGGCGGGTAGCCACAGCGTCACGTGTCACTTGTCACGGGCCGTTTTCTTCACGCTGACGGACGTTGCGCGAGAACTCTTTGACACCTCGGCGGAACCTTTCTTCGACTCCCCTGGCTCACCCGAGGTGCTGGGCTCGCTGGCTGCCCCGGACTCCCCTTCAAGTTCACGAATACGATCCTGCAACCGAGTGACATACGCATCCACGTCGTTGCGGCTGTACCCGAACATCGCGGGCGCGAAACGGGGATTGTCGTCCGCTTCGTCAAGCTCCGACAACTGGCCAGTGTCCTGAGACATGGGCGAGTCAAACATGCCTAGTGAACCGGCGACAGCTATGGCCAGCACGGCCAGTGCAGCGATAATTCCCACAAGAATCCACATGGTTAGTCCACCTTTGAATGCGGGCCAATCCCGCTCGTCACCGCGGCAACAGCCTCTTCAGCGGTATCGACCACTGTCACATAGTCAAGGTCGCCGGGAGAGATCGTCTGGCGTGAGAGTAGTTGTTCACGGATCCACTCAATAAGACCCGACCAATACGCCCGCCCCACAAGCACAATCGGAAACGCGACCATTTTCTTGGTCTGCACCATGGTGAGGGCTTCAAACAGCTCATCGAGCGTTCCGAACCCACCGGGAAGCACCACAAAGCCGTGGGAGTACTTCAAGAACACGGTCTTGCGGACGAAGAAGTATCGGAAGTTCATGCCGATCTCCACGTACTGGTTCATGCCCTGCTCGAACGGTAACTCAATACCCAAACCAACAGAGGTGCCTCCCACCTCGGCGGCCCCACGGTTACCGGCCTCCATGAGTCCCGGACCGCCTCCCGTGATGACCGCGTACCCGGCCTTCGCAATTCCGGCGGCCACGTCGCGTGCGCACTGATACTCCGGCGTGCCTTCACGCAAACGCGCGGAGCCAAACATTGAGATAGCCGGCCCCAACTCTGCTAACGAACTAAAACCTTCGACGAACTCCGCTTGGATGCGCAGCACGCGCCATGGGTCCTCGTGAAGCCACGACACCTCCGACTGCGGAGCCAGAAGCCGCTGATCTGTTGTGGTAGTTGGGACGTGGCGCCCTTTGAAATACATGGGCCCTTTACGGTAAACATTCTGGTCAGTCACGAGTCAGCCTCAAGAAATGCGTGGAGTTTCTCAACTGCCGTGATGATATCGGAAACTGGTACCTGTTCGTCGGCACGGTGAGCATACAGCGGGTCACCGGGACCGTAGTTCACGGCGGGAATGCCCAGTTCTGAGAAGCGTGCAACATCGGTCCAGCCCAGCTTGGGTTTGGGCTCCTGGCCGACTGTCTTCACAAACTCAGCGGCCATGCTCTGGTTGAGGCCGGGGCGTGCGCCCGGCGACACGTCTGTGACGGTGACGTCGTAGCCGTCGAAGAAGTAGCGGAGGAACTGTTCCGCGTCGTTCACGGTTTTCGACGGCGCGAAGCGGTAGTTGACGGTGAGAACGCATTCGTCGGGAATGACATTGGTCGCAACACCGCCGGTGATGCCCACAGCTGAGAGGGACTCGCGGTAGTCCAGCCCGTCCACGGTGATGGTGGGGGCTTCGAAGTCAGCGAGTTGAGCAAGTGCCGGGGCGATCCCGTGGATCGCGTTGACTCCCACGAAGGCGCGTGCCGAGTGGGCGCGCACGCCTGTGGAGCGCACTTCGACGCGAATGGTTCCGTTGCAGCCGCCTTCGATTCCAGCGTTTGACGGTTCGCCCAGGATGGCGAAGTCGCCCTGGAGCCAGTCTGGGTGATTGCGCGCGACCCGCCCCAGCCCGTTGAGTGAGGCGTCGACTTCTTCGTGGTCATAAAACACCCAGGTCACGTCGTATGCGGGTTGGCGGAGAGCGGCGGCCACGCACAGTTGCATGGCGACGCCTGACTTCATGTCGCAGGCCCCGCGGCCGTAGATGACGTCGCCACTTTGGGTGGACGGAACGTTGTTTTCAATGGGTACGGTGTCCAGATGCCCCGCAATGACGATCCGCTGTCCCAGGTTCTGGTGTGTGCGCGCGACAATCGTGTCTCCGTCGCGCAGGAGCTCCAGTTCAACACCCGTGTCGCTGATGTGTTCGACAGCCGCGTACACAGAATCGGCTAGGTGTTTTTCGTTGCCGGACACGGATTCGATGTCAATGAGTTCGCGCGTCAGGGCTACTGGGTCTGCCAAGTGTGGGATGAGCCGTGAAACATCAGTCATGTTTGTTAAGCCTACCTGCCTGACTTTCGCGCGGCCGTTAAGGTTGGTGTTATGAGTTCGTATATTTCTGCCACAGGTGTGGCGACCAAGTATCAAGACACAACGCTTGCGGTGTGGTACCCGGCTCCCGTGCTTGAAGACACGGAAGACAAAGCCCAGAGTGCGGCTGAGGTTGCTGTTAAAGATTTGGATTTGAGTCCTTTGACTGGCACGGACCCCGTCCGAGGTGTGTCTTCCGAAATCGTGACCGTCACCGTTGCGGTGGATGAGGCTCCGCAGGGTGCCGAGGACGCGTACGTGCGTCTGCACGCGCTGTCGCACCGCTTGGTGCGTCCCAATGAGGTGAATGTGGATGGCATTTTCGGTCAGCTGGAGAACGTTGTGTGGACGTCCCGAGGTGCCTGCTCGCCTGAGAATTTTGAAGCTACTCGGGTGCGCTTGCAGGCGTCCGGGCCGGTCGCGGTGTACGGGATCGACAAGTTCCCGCGCATGACTGACTTCGTGGTGCCGTCTGGTGTGCGTATCGCAGACGCCGACCGTGTGCGTATGGGCGCCTACCTCTCCCCCGGAACGACTGTCATGCACGAAGGTTTCGTCAACTTCAACGCTGGCACCTTGGGTGCTGCGATGGTTGAGGGGCGCATTTCGCAGGGCGTCGTTGTGGGCGACGGATCTGATATTGGCGGTGGAGCTTCGATCATGGGCACCTTGTCCGGTGGTGGAAAGTCCAAGATCACGATTGGTACCAAGTGTCTCTTGGGTGCTAATGCCGGAATCGGAATCTCTCTTGGCGACAACTGTGTTGTCGAAGCCGGCTTGTACGTGACTGCCGGCACCCGCGTCACTCTGGAGGACGGAACCGTCGTCAAGGCTTCGGAGCTGTCTGGGAAGAACGATATGCTTCTTCGCCGAAACTCAGAGTCCGGTGTCGTCGAGGCCCTGCCTCGCACCTCGGGCGTTTCTCTCAACCCTGACCTGCACTAAGAGGAACACAGTCGCGGCCAGCTGGAGGATACTCGCGCATACCAGCGCGAAGTACCCTGTAGCTGGCCGTGTTGTTTCCGTGCCGCCGATTGGTGTGCCGTCGGATGTTTGGCCGTCCCACATCAAGATTCCATTGGTCACCGCATCTGCCAAAGTCAGTGTTCCTATTAGCAAGAGCAGAGTGCTTGTTGCGGTGAGAATGGCTGGAATAAGGGGCTTTTTGTAGGTGATCGCTGCCAGGGTCCCGCTGGCAGGGAGCACAAAGAGGACGATAAGGATCAGGACCGTAAGCGCGTTGATGTCGTCAAGCAGACGCATTGGGGTGCCTTGCGGTCCAGTCCACACTGCCAGATGAAACGTGCACGCAATTATTCCGGCTGCGATGGATACGAGCAGACAGCCAATACCGATCCACTTGAGTGTTTTCATTTTCGTTTGTGCTCCGCTTCGTTAAGAATTCGTTGTTTTTACGCTCTCACCTTCGGAGTGTCAGAAGGTGCTCGGCTTGTGCTTGTTCAGCCACACGCGGGCTGCAAGTTCCTGGGTGGCTGGGGGCTTACGTTCTTGGTTCAACTTTCATGATCAGAAGGCGCAAAGCGAGCGAAACGGCGCGTTATATTGCACCGTTTCGCTCGCTTTGCGCGGTCATGCTCGGTTTGCGCGATTTAATCTGGCGTGCTGCGAACGGCTCCAAGTTCGAACCAGCCTGCCTCACTCCCCCTAAAGCAGTAGTGGGGGCCGTGACTCTCACTAGCGAGCTTCGAGCTAACGTCCACAACGAGCTCCGTTGGCATCTCAACAGCTGAATGCGTTTCACTGAGTGCTTTTCGCGCCCGCAGTTGAGCGTTCGTCGTGCCCATACCTGAGCGTTTGTGGTGTCTTCAGCTGGATGCTTTTGGGTACCCAACCGAACGCTCTTCATTCCCCGCGACTGAACGCTCGTTCGAAAATAAATCGAAACAAAATGAGCAAAACCCTTGACTC
>CABTZC010000052.1 GCA_902489185.1 uncultured Brevibacterium sp.
CGCAATTCCATCCTCGGTAACAACCAGCTGCGTACGGCCGTCGTGTTCACGCACGATCATGGTGCGTTCGACCGATTCACGGCGCGCAAGGAACTCCGCCTCCGTGATGAGTGGGCGGCGTCGACCAGCTTCGCGCCCTTCGCGACGGCGCTGACGCTTTGCTTCGAGGCGGGTTGACCCTTTTACACCAGTAACCGAGTCTTCTGCGCTGCGGACTC
The DNA here is from genome assembly GCA_902489185.1 of uncultured Brevibacterium sp. Classification (GTDB taxonomy): domain Bacteria; phylum Actinomycetota; class Actinomycetes; order Actinomycetales; family Brevibacteriaceae; genus Brevibacterium. The sequence goes on from CABTZC010000052.1 coordinate 219, forward strand.
GGCGGCGCCGGCGACGACGCGACGAATCTTGGTTGTCACCTTCGTCCGAACCCTTGCCCTCGGCCTGTTGACCGCTGTCGGTATTGTTGTCGCTTTTGCCTGCAGAATCCTTATTTTCAGAGTCTCCGGAGTCATCGCGGGACTTTGATCGACGACCTCGGCCACCGCGGCGGCGACGGCGTCGATCATTATCACCGGAGTCGTCTGTGCTATCAGAGTCGTCTATTTTGTCAGAGCTGTCGTCGCTTTCGTCGTTATCGCTGTCGTTCTCTTCGTCGTCACCGGTCCACGTGGGGTCAACGACTTCACCCAGTTCTGCTTGTGGCTGTTGGAACGTCAGGAAGTTTGAGCTGGGAGCCTTGATTGGCTCTACCTGTTCTTCTTCCTCCTGTTGCGCCGCGGAAAACACTGCTTTGGGGTCAAAGGATCCGCCCGCCGAGGTCGTTACCAGGTTTTCAGGTTGCGCCACCTGCCCTGGAAGATTGGAGAAAATTGCCGAAAGAGGGTCCAACGGACGACGGTCACGAGCCGACTCAGGCTCGTGTGCTTTCTCCGTCGCAGTTGTCGTTTCTCTTCTTTTGTCTTCAGCAACACGAGCGATGCCGTCAAGCACATCACGCTTTTCTTGATTAACTTCGGTGGTCTCCTGATGGTCATCTTCGACGTCAGACTTCCCGCGGGATTTCCTTAGATTCTCGAGGTCGGCGAGAATGCCGGCTTTAGGATCGAGGTCCTGATTATTCATTTTGTTAAACTCCTGCCCCTTCCAGTATGCGATGCACCGTTCGCACACTGTCAGGGAACTGACACTGTCTACGCGTCTATACGCAAAAACTCTTGAGCAGTGTGGCTCGCGCAATGGCGCGTTGGCCTGCTTCTCTTTTACCACGTGGATCATGACCCACAAGGTGGAAGCTCGAGGTTGGGTGCTCAACCTCGCTCGCACATCATTATGTCACACGCTTCATGTACAAACCCTGTACACGCGCCGTTGTTGCTGTCCAACGAGTGAACCGTCCAGTGCCACGAGCGGTAGTTCCGTGGCACAGCATCAGCACTTCGTGGCATGCTTAACACCGTGAGTGCAAAACGAACCGAGCTAGACGAGCATCCAGAGACACAGATAGCGCAATCTTCGACGTGGCTCCTCAATCCGGTGGTCCACGGAATCTACATGGTTGCACTGTCAGTCATCGGTCTGATTGCTTCATATGACCTTTCGATTGAAAAGATCAAGAAGCTCGAAAATCCAGAGTACATACTGTCGTGCGACATGAACCCGTTTTTCTCGTGTAGCGGCGTCATGCAATACCCTCAATCTCAACTTTTCGGGTTTCCTAATCAGCTGTTGGGCATCGCAGCATTCATCTTTCCACTCCTCTTGGGAGTTCTGCTCATCAGCCGTGTTCACATACCCGGTTGGGTGATGGTTGGGCTCAACATCGGACTCCTAGGGGGTGTAGCCCTGGTTGTTTTCCTGTATATCAGTTCCATTTGGGTGATTGGAATTGGGTGCCCGTGGTGCATCGTGGTCTGGTCAATCACGATCCCCCTCTTTTGCACGACTACCGGCTATAACGCCTTGGCGGGGAACTTTGGTGCAGGCGTTCGCGACAACGTCACTGTTCGTGTCTTCGCTTCAAGCTCGCTTCTCATCAGCGTCGTGCTGGTGTTTGTTATCTACGTGTCGATCGTGGTTCGTTTCTGGGGTTACTTCAGCACCCTTTTCTAGACCCGTGGCAATAGAACGCGAATCACCCCCGGCGTCTAATGCGCCGGGGGTGATTCGCGTTCACACACGTATGTGGCTCAGTCTTGGAACCACAGACCAATTTCACGTTCTGCCGACAAAGAAGAATCCGAACCGTGCACCAGGTTCTGCTGCACCGTAGTCCCCCAGTCTCTGCCGAGGTCCCCGCGAATAGTTCCAGGGCCCGCTGTCGTCGGGTCTGTAGCGCCGGCCAGTGCACGAAAGCCGAGGATCACACCGTCACCTTCAACGACCATCGCCACAACCGGGCCAGAGGCCATGAAGTCGACAAGCGGGTCAAAGAATGGCTTACCTTCGTGCTCTTCGTAGTGTTCCGTAAGAAGTTGACGTGAGGCTACCATCATTTTCAATCGTTCGATTGTGTAGCCTTTGGTTTCGATGCGTGAAATGATTTCACCGATCAAACCGCGCTTCACGCCGTCGGGTTTAACGAGGACAAGAGTCCGTTCGCTCACGAAGATTCTCCAATCGTTGAATTTGAGCAATCACTACTAGGTTAGCTTTTCTTTTTGGTTGCCGCGCCAATCTCTTGTTTCGCCCATTCGGTAGCTTCCTTGTCTATTCGCTTTCCCCAGTACACGGCAACAATCCACATGGCTGTGAAAATGACACCCACGATGAGCATCATCGGCATAACAAAAGCGGTAAGCAAGACGCACACTTGTGCAACATGACCTAACGTCACTCCAACACCCGAACCGAGTGCCTTCTTTGGCAGTGTGGCGGCCGCAACCACACACAAGACAGTGATCACCGAAGCTCCCACAATCAGCCACGTCAATGACACGGGGCGCAGTCCGTAGCCCACCAGGAAAGCCAGGTAGACCACCAGGATCTCCGAAATCAGAATCGTGCCACACAGGACGGGTAGCTTCGATTTCAAAGGAAGTGTAGGAAGCGGCTGGCTCACGACTGCTCCTTTCGCCCCAGAAGTGTACGCGCCTCGCCCACCGTTGACAGAGACCCGGTCACCACAACACCCGTTCCTGACTCGTCGAGCGCCAGATCAAGTGCCTTCATCAGAGCGGAATTCATGTCGCTTTCGACGTAAACGTCATCTGCGTCCCACCATTCGCGGGCTGCGTGCGCGAGCTGCTCGGCATCCATCGCACGAGGAGACTGAACGTGCGTCACGATCACGCGCCCGGCGAAGCGGTGAATGTGTTCAAACAGGCCATGAGGGTCTTTGTCCGCGTACATGGCGACGACTGCCACGACCTCGGAGAAGTCAAAAGCGTCACTCATCGTTTCAGCCAGAACCTGGGCAGCGTGCGCATTATGCGCACCGTCGACAATCACCGTGGGTTCGGACCGCAGAACCTCAACACGTCCAGGTGAGGTCACAGCGCTCATACCTTCGCCAACCACGTCAGCGTTCAACGGTTTGTCTTCTGTTCCCAAGAATGCTTCGACCGCGGCCAGAGCAACCGCCGCGTTGACGGCCTGGTGCTCACCGTGCAAAGGCAAGAACAGGTCGGGATAGTCCCCCAGCTGAGTGCGTACATGGATCACTTGCCCGTCAACCGCGTTCACCCGGTTCTGCAAACCAAATTCGCGACCCAGCCACGTGGACTGGGTGCCACGGCCGGAGAACTCCGAGGCAAACACTTCTTCCACCTCGGGAACCTGGGGGCCCACCACCGCAACCGGGTGCGGGGCAGGCGACGGATCCACGGTGCGGTTGAGAATCCCCGCTTTTGTACGCGCGATCTCTTCGACCGTGTCTCCCAGGAACTGCTGGTGATCCAGGCTCACAGGGGTGAACACGCACACCTGAGCGTCAGCGACATTCGTTGAGTCCCATTCGCCACCCATGCCCACTTCGAGGATCATGACGTCGACTGGAGCGTCGGCGAAAATGGCGAACGCAACCACGGTAAGCGCCTCAAAGAACGTCAGAGGCGGTCGCTCCGACTGGGCCAATTCCTGGTCAACGATGTGAAGAACCGGCTGAATGTCGTCGACAATCTCGACAAACTTCTGGGCGCTTACGGGTTCGCCGTCCACGCTGAAACGCTCGGTGAGGTCCTGCATGTGCGGGCTGGAAAACCGTCCGGTGCGCAGATCGTGGGCCCGAATGAGCGTGTCGATCATGCGCACTGTGGACGTTTTACCGTTGGTGCCCGTCACCGTGATCACCGGCGCCGAGGTGTGTATATCGCCCAAAAGTTCGCACGCTCGGCGCGTAGCGTCTAGGCGCAGTTCAACTTCAGTTTCACCGGCCCGCGCCTGCAGGAGAGCCTGGGCGCGGGCGAGTTCAGACGTGAGATCCATTAGGCCTTCACCACGCGAATGTTCGCGTTCAGTTCATTCGCACTGTGCAGATCGTCACCCGTTGCTTCATCTGCGCTGAGTTCGAACTGCAACGCGAGCGTTTCACCGGCAATGAGCAGTCGGTGCGGGGTGAGCGCCTGCGCGGTCGCGTCGTCGGTGTACAGGGTGACGCGGATGCGGTCAGAAACATCCAAGTCGAGCTCACGTCGGATGTTCTGGATTGCGCGGACGGCATCACGTGCCAGTCCTTCCGCTTCTAGTTCCGGCGTCACGGTGGTATCCAGCGCCACGAAACCAGAGTCGGTAGGTGCCAGAACAACACTGTCGCTTGCCGCCTCGGCGACCTCTTCTAGGGTGTACTCACCTTCCACCAGCTCGATCCCGCCGGAGACCACCACACCGTCATTGACCGACCAGTCGCCGGTCTTTGAACCCTTAATGGCCGTCTGCACGTCCTTCCCGAGACGCGGGCCGGCAGCGCGGGCGTTCACCGTGAGTTTGTGGTCGAGTGAGAATCCGGCTTCGGCGGCTTCGGCCATGCGAAGTACCTCGACGGATTTCACGTTGAGCTCGTCGGCGATGATGGATGTGAAGTCCTCACCTAGCTCGATGTCAGTTGCGACCGTGAGCGTGGACAGTGGCAGGCGCACGCGCAAGTGCTGTGCCTTACGCAGGCTCGATCCCACCGAGCACACGCCGCGGGTTGCGTCCATGCGTTCAACCAGATCAGGATCTGCAGGGAACAGCGTTGCGTCTGGGTAGTCAGCCAGGTGGACTGACTCTTCGCCCGTGAGGCCACGGAAAATTTCTTCTGCCACGAATGGCATGAGCGGGGACGCAGCACGGATGAACGCTTCAAAACACGTATAGAACACGTCGAAGCTTTCGTGCATGGCCACCGTGCCGTCCCAGAAACGACGGCGCGACCTGCGCACGTACCAGTTGGTAAGAATGTCCAAGTACTCACGGATCAGCTGGCAACCATTCCACAAGTCATACGCGTCCATGGCCGTCTGGAAGTCCACCAGGAAGTCGTGAGTCTTAGCAAGCAGATAGCGGTCCAGAACCTGGCTCGACTCATACCGTTTCTTGGCGCTGTAGCCGCGGGTGTCTTCGCCTTCTGCTGATTCAGCCGTGTTGGAGTACGTGGCAAAGAAGTACCATGCGTTCCACGCTGGCAGGATCACCTGTCGAACCCCGTCACGGATTCCCTGTTCCGTGACGATGAGATTTCCACCGCGCAAGATGGGGCTGGACATGAGGAACCAGCGCATCGCGTCAGAGCCGTCACGTTCAAACACTTCGTTGACATCCGGGTAGTTGCGCAGGCTCTTCGACATCTTCTGTCCGTCCGAGCCCAGAACGATTCCGTGGCAGATCACGTCCATGAACGCTGGCTTGTCGAACAGCGCGGACGCCAGAATGTGCAGGGTGTAGAACCATCCGCGTGTCTGCCCGATGTACTCAACAATGAAGTCGGCCGGGTAGTGGTGTTCGAACCAGTCTTTGTTGTCGAACGGGTAGTGGACCTGCCCGTATGGCATGGAACCGGAGTCGAACCACACGTCCAGGATGTCTTCGACGCGACGCATGGTGGACTTCCCAGTGGGGTCGTCCGGATTAGGGCGGGTCAGCTCATCGACGTACGGGCGGTGCAGGTTTGGTTTGCCGTCGGGCCCGGTTGGCAGACGACCAAAGTCACGTTCGATCTCTTCAAACGACCCGTAGACGTCCAGACGTGGGTATTCCGGGTTGTCTGACTTCCACACAGGAACAGGGCTTCCCCAGAAACGATTACGGGTAATCGACCAGTCGCGCGCGTTTTCGAGCCATTTTCCGAACTGGCCGTGCTTGACGTTGTCCGGCACCCACGTGATTTTTTCGTTGTTGGCCAGCATCTTGTCTTTGATCTTGGTGACCTCGACGAACCACGAACTCACTCCCTTGTAGATGAGAGGGTTCTTACAGCGCCAGCAGTGAGGGTAGGAGTGGTTGTAGGTTTCGTGACGTACCAGCACGGTGCCGTCCCACACAGATCCGGTTTCGCCGTCCTGCTTGGTGGCGTTCTTGAGCTGTCGGATCAGTGGCGCGTTGGCTTCGAACACCTGCAGGCCTTCGAATTCCTTGACTGGCGCGGTGAACTGGCCGCTCGCGCTCACGGGCATGACGGCTTCGATTCCGGCAGCCTGAGTGACAACGTAGTCGTCTTCACCGAATGCTCCCGCGGTGTGAACAAGTCCGGTACCGTCCGAGGTGGTAACAAAGTCCCCTTCGAGGATCCGGAAGGCGTTCTCATGGCCTTCGTAGTAGGTGAACGGCGGGTTGTAGGTGTGGCCTAAAAGGTCGGAGCCTTTGAGCGTTTCAACAACTGTGGGGTCCTCCCCCAGTTCCTTTGCGTACGCTGCCAGCCGTGCCTGCGCGATCACGTACCTTTCAGCGGTACCGGTTGGCACCTCGGACTCTACAACCACGTAGTCGATGTCCGAGCCCACCACGATCGCAAGGTTGGAAGGAAGGGTCCACGGCGTGGTGGTCCAGATCAGGAACTTAGCGCCGTGCAGGCGTTCGAGCGGGCCACCCGAGCACGTCAAACCGACGGTGACCGACGGGTCTTGACGGTCTTTGTAGACCTCTTCGTCCATGCGGAGTTCGTGGTTCGACAGTGGCGTCTCATCCGACCAGCAGTACGGCAGAACACGGAAGCCTTCGTAGATGAGGCCCTTGTCGTACAGGGTTTTGAACACCCACAGGACCGATTCCATGAATTCGGGGTTGAGGGTCTTGTAGTCGTTTTCGAAGTCGACCCAGCGACCCATGCGGTTGACATACTCTTCCCACTCGTTGGTGTACTTGAGCACGGATGCACGGGCGGCGTCGTTGAACTTTTCGACGCCCATGTCCAGGATTTCGTCTTTGGTTTTCAGGCCCAGCTGGCGCATGGCTTCGAGTTCAGCGGGGAGACCGTGGGTGTCCCATCCGAAGCGTCGCTCGACTTTCTTCCCGCGCATAGTTTGGTAGCGGGGAACAACGTCTTTGACGTAACTGGTCAGCAGGTGGCCGTAGTGTGGCAAACCGTTCGCAAACGGAGGGCCGTCGTAGAAAACGAACTCGTTTTCACCGTCGACGCCTGCGTCACGTTGTTCGACAGACTTACGGAAGGTGTTGTTTTCGTTCCAGTAAGCAAGAATGTCTTTTTCTAGTTCTGGAAATGCGGGGCTGGGTGTGAGTCCTCCAGTAAACGTCCTCGCCTGGGGGTACACCCGTTGGGTGTGAGCTTCTGAGCCGGTTGTTTCGGTCATGAGCGTCCTTTAACTTTCAGGGGCCGAGTGGTTCGCACTTGACCCGTTTTACGGTGTCATCCGTGCGAGGACGAAGGCCAGTGGGCCACCGCGGTACCACCCCGCTTATCTGTTCTTCCCGAGGTGGCAAGGACAGATCGCTCATAAGGCTGTAACGGGCCTACCCGTCCGGTTCTACTGGGCGGACGCTTATGCTCTTACGCTTTCGTGCAACCGCTTTTCTTCCGGATGCTCCCCGGTGATGGCCGGATCGTAGCGGTATTAGCTTACCGCATAGAAGCCCGTGTATACGTGTGTAGTGTGGGACGTATATGGAGGAGGACGAATGACCGAACAGAAACTACGCGCAGTTGTCACTGGTGCCAGCTCAGGAATTGGCGCGGCAACCGTTCGCCAGCTCCGAGCTCGTGACTGGGATGTTGTTGCGGTTGCTCGGCGTGAAGACAAACTCAAAGCACTCGCAGACGAAACCGGTGCCAGCTACATCGTGGCCGACATGACCAGTGACGAGGATGTCACCAGGATGGCTGAAGAGGTGCGCGCCCAAGGACCTGTCCACTCGCTCGTGGCCAACGCTGGATTCGCCCTGGGCACCGATGAAGTCAAAGACGCCAACGTCGATGACTGGAAGAAGATGTTTGACATCAACGTGCTGGGTGTTGTGCGCGCAGTGAAGGCGCTCCTGCCAGCCCTGGTCGACTCCGGCCGAGGTGATATCTGCATTATGAGTTCCACGGCCGGGCACATTGCTTATGAAGGCGGGGGCGGATATGTCGCTGCTAAACACGGGACCACCTCGGTCGCGGAAACCTTGCGGCTGGAACTTGCCGGCCAGCCGGTCCGTGTCATGGAGATTGCCCCGGGTATGGTCGCGACCGACGAGTTTTCCCTCAAACGTCTTGGTTCCAAGGAAGCCGCCGACAAGGTGTACGAAGGGGTTGAGCGCCCGCTGACGGCCGAGGATGTTGCCGACGCTGTCGTGTACACGCTGACGCGTCCGCACCACTTCAACGTCGACCTCATGGTCATTCGCCCTATCGCACAGGCGGCGCAACACAAGGTGGCGCGCAACTCCGGACTGTAAAGGTCTTTGGCCTTTGCCCAACCCAGGTGAAAAGATAAAGCTATGAATAACGGCCCAAGCACACACGACTCGGTGCACCTTCCAGATAAACCAGCCCTTGAAGGGCTTTCCGAAAAATGGGACGCAAAGTGGGGTGAGGAACAAGTCTACGCGTTTGACCGCGACACCACGCGTGAACAGGTCTATGCGATCGACACTCCCCCACCAACCGCGTCTGGTTCGTTGCACGTGGGCCACGTCTTTAGTTACACGCACACCGACGTCATGGCGCGCTACATGCGCATGACCGGCAAGAACGTTTTCTACCCCATGGGTTGGGATGACAACGGCTTGCCCACCGAACGTCGCGTGCAGAACTACTACGGCGTCAAGTGCGAGCCTTCGCTGGCCTACGACCCGGACTTCACGCCACCCGAAAAGCCTGCGAAGAACCCCCGCGACTTTGTGGCGGTTTCTCGTCTCAACTTCATTGAGCTGTGCGAGAAGCTGTCCGCTGAAGACGAAAAGGTGTTTGAGAAGCTGTTCCGTTCGGTTGGATTGTCCGTCGACTGGAACTATTCGTACCGCACGATCGACGACAAGTCCCGAGCCGTTTCCCAGCGCGCGTTCTTGCACGATTTGAAGGCCGGGCAAGCTTACTCACAGGACGCACCCACCATGTGGGATGTGACGTTCGGGACCGCGGTTGCGCAAGCTGAACTTGAGGACCGGGAAAAGGAAGGTGCTTACCACAAGGTCAAGTTCTTCCCCACTGGATCCGACGGCCTGGCTGACACTACGCGTGAGCCAGTCATCATTTTGACTTCGCGTCCAGAACTCATTCCTGCAGTTGTAGCCCTTGTGGCTCACCCTGATGATGAGCGTTACCAGGGTCTTTTTGGTTCGACCGTGGTGTCGCCGCTGTTTGGTGTTGAAGTTGAGGTGAAGGCACACGAACTGGCTAAGTCCGACAAGGGTACCGGTATTGCTATGGTGTGTACGTTTGGTGACCTCACCGACGTCACGTGGTGGCG
>CABTZC010000053.1 GCA_902489185.1 uncultured Brevibacterium sp.
CCACCATCGGATACGTGGTGCTAGGAGCTCTGCCCGTGTTGGCCGCTGCAGTACTCACGTTGGTGAATAAGCTGACAGGAAGCATGCGTTTGATCGGCTCGCTGAGCGTAGATCAGCTGATTTCGGTGTTGTGTGCGGTAGCGCTCGCGATGAACGTGGTGTGGCTGGCAACAATGGCGATCAATTTCCACGTGGGGTCCGTGTTTGGTGTTTTGGCCGCGATTATCGCTTTCGTCGCAGGAACGCTGACCGTCATCCCGGTGTTCGGTAAAGAATTCACACACCGTCCGTCCGTTGACGCACACCCTAAAGCTCGTCCATACACCAAGAACGGTGCAGCACAGACGACACAGGGCCCCGTTGTTGATACTCAAGGTGGGCGCGGTTCGCAGCCTGGTACTGGCTACGGTCCGGGGTCAAGCGCGCACGCAGCGCCTGGTCAGGCCCCAATGCCTGGACAGGGCTCGCAGCCTGGTTCACAGTTCGCACCTGGTCAGGCCTCAGTGCCTGCTCAGACCCCAGCGCCTGGTCAGACCCCGCAGTCGGATGCCCGTGGTCGGGCGTCGGTGTCGCGACCTTCTCCTGCACAGGGGCAGCCATGGTCGGCACCCAGCGGTCAGCAGGTGACTGCAGGCGGTAACAGCGGAAACAATGCGAACGTGCCTCAGGGTGGCCACGGCCAGAATGACCAGGGCCAGAAGACCGACGATACGTTCCACACGTCTGATGACGAGCAAGCGTATTTGGGACGTCACAGCGCGCAAAAGCCTCGGTACGCACAGAATCAGCCCACTCAGGCGTTCGTAACTGGTGGCAAGGAAAACCAGGTAAGCGACCAACCAGGTGGCCCGGGGTCGCACAACGCTCCTGGGGCAAGCAGCGCAACAGGTGACGCGCAAAAGACAAACGAACCGCAGAAATCCAGTCAGCCGCACGAGGCACGTGACAGCAACTCAGCCCGTCAGGCTGGAGTTGCAGGTGCTGCCGGAGTGGGAGCAGCAGGTGTCGGTGTAGCTGCGGGAGCAGCCGGAGCGGCGCAATCGCAGAACCCCGGAGCGGCGCAATCGCAGAACCCATGGGCCAAACCCGGTGCACCGACCGAGGCTGGTCGCGAACATGAGGTGGCGAACACCTCGGGCGCGGAGCGCGACGAAACGGCAGCTGCTGAGAGCAGCGGCGACGCACGTCGCGAGCCAGATGCACGTGGTGACGCGCGAGCCGACGTGGCCAACGACAACGAACCCACACAGTACTTCCGCCCGTATGACTATTCGGAGCAGGGGTTCGAACCGGTGGGTGAATCAGAAGCCAAGCAGGTTGCGCCTGAAGACCAGGAGACGCAGCTGTCACAGGCTGTGCAACCCCAACAGGACGACGAGGCACACGCACAAGCGTCGGCGTCTGAAGCGTTCTGGTTCGCGGTGCCGGAGCCTCGTCCGGCGGTGCACGAAACCACGGGAGAGACCGTGTTTGTGATCACGCCTGGCGAATGGTTCTTGGCGGTCAGAAACCGTGGCACGTCTTTCGTTGTGCACAACAGTGAGCAAGAAGAAGGCATTTTGCACAATGTGACCGATGTGATCCTCCCGTAGACACGCACTAAGAACACCCGCACTGTGGATATCTCCCGGTGCGGGTGTTTTTGTGTGCGCATGCGCATGGGGCTGGCGCGCTACATTCTGCGGTGCGTGCGACTCTATGGCACAGACTTGTCACTTTTGTGCACAGTTGGGGGCGACCACCTCGGTTTTCCACAGATGTGTGACCGGCTCTAGAAAGCGAAGGCACGGCGTCACACAGTGAAGCTATGCAAATAGTTTTATTCACGCACGTGCAAAGTCTCATCGAACACTGCTCCGCGTTGGCCGACGGGGTGGGGGTGACGCTAGAAGTCCGTAGCCCCGACAGCGGTGGGTGGCAAAACGCCGTCCTCATTCTGGTGGGCGAGGACGTCACCCATGCACCCGTCACCCCCGGAATCCCGAGTGTGCTGGTGGGAGCCGAAGGCGCCGGAGATGACGTGTGGCGGGCGGCGGCGCGGCTGGGAGTGGACAACGTGGTGGTGTTGCCCGCCGGTGCCGAATGGTTGTCACAGAGGATGATCCAGGCGGTTGAACCACCTCGGAAGCCGGCGCTTACCCACGGGGTGATTGGGGGAACGGGAGGTGCGGGTGCGTCGGTGTTGGCGTGCGCGATGGCCCGGCAGAGCGCGGAGTCCGGGGTGTCCACGGTACTGGTCGACGCGGACGCGTTGGGCGGTGGGCTGGACGTGGTGTTGGGGTGCGAAAACATTGAGGGGCTACGGTGGCCCGCGTTGGCGAGTTCACGCGGGCGTTTACGACCGTCGACGTTGCAAGACGCGTTGCCCAGGCAGGGGAACCTGTCGGTGTTGTCGTGGGATCGCACGCTTGATGCGGACACGTCGAAGATCACGGAGGGCGTGTTCGACGCGGTGATCGCGGCGTCGCAGCAGGCGTTCGACTTTGTAGTGATTGACCTGCCCAGACACGCGCCGATCGAGTGGGCGGCCACGTGCCACAGCATGACGGTGGTGACGCCGGGCCGGGTGCGGGCCGCGGTGGCAACGGCGGCGGTGGCGGGTCGGCTCACGCAGGTGCACTCCTCGATCCGGGTGGCGGTGCGGGAAAGCGGCCGCGGCGGGGTGGACGCGGAGCTGCTGGCTAAAGCGGTGGGCGTGGACTTGGCGGGCACGTTCCGGGATGACGCGGCGCTGGGGGAGAAGCTGGACCGAGGTGAAGGGTTGCCTCGCGGGCGCACGCACCTGGCGAGGTTCGCCAGTTACCTGTTTGACGACGTGTACGCCGAGGAGCGGTGAGTGGTCATGAAGGAGTGGCTTGACGACGACCTCGTAGCCGAGGTCCGCGACTACTTGTTGGAAAATCCGGGGCCGGTAACCACCTCGGCGGTGGCGAGCGCGCTTGCGCGATCCGGGAGGGTCCTGGGGTCCGCAGCGGTGCTGGAATTGGTGGCGAAGATTTCCGCGCAGTTGGCGGGGGCGGGGCCGTTGCAGCCGTTGTTGGACGATGTATCGACAACGGACGTGTTTGTGAACGGGCCGCGGGACGTGTGGGCGGACCACGGTAAGGGGTTGTGCCGGGTGCCGGTGTCGTTGGGCACCGAGGCGGATGTGCGGGCGCTGGCGGTGCGGTTGGCGGCGTTGGGCGGCCGGCGGTTGGATGACTCGCAGCCGCTGGTGGACGTGCGGTTGCCCGACGGGGTGCGGTTGAACGCGGTGATTCCGCCGTTGTCGGGGGATGTGACGGTGTTGTCGTTTAGGATTCCGCGGCATCGGGGGTTCACGTTGAGTGAGTTGGTGGGGTCGGGGACGGTGGTGCCGGACGTGGCTGACTTGTTGTTGCACGTGTTGGAGCGGCGGAAGAATTTCTTGATTTCTGGTGGGACGGGGTCGGGGAAGACAGCGTTGTTGGGGGCGTTGTTGGCCGAGGTGGATCCGGGGCAGCGGTTGCTGGTTGTGGAGGATTCGCGGGAGTTGAGCGTGGCGCATCCGCATGTGGTGCAGTTGTCTGCGCGGCAGGCGAACGTGGAGGGCATGGGTGAGGTGTCCATGGCTGACCTGGTGAAGAACGCGTTGCGGATGCGGCCAGACAGGTTGGTGGTGGGGGAGTGTCGAGGGGCCGAAGTGCGCGACATGCTCACCGCGCTGAACACGGGGCATGAGGGCGGGTGCGCCACGATTCACGCGAACGCGGCCAGTGCGGTGCCGGCGCGGTTGGAGGCGCTGGGAGCGTTGGCGGGGATGGCGCCGGAGTCGGTGACGTCGCAGGTGAGTACGGCGTTGGATGTGATTGTGCACGTGACGCGGGGGCCCAGGGGGCGGGTGGTGTCGCAGGTGGCGGTTCCGGTGTTGGAGCGGGGTGTGCTGTCGACGGTGCCGGCGTGGGAGTTGGGCAGTGGCCGAGGTGCCGGCTGGGCGGATCTGGCTGCGCGGCTGCGGGAGTAGGGGTTAGGTGTGTTTGCGTTGGTGGCGTTTGGCGCGGGGCTGTGTGCGGCGGCAGCGGTGTGGCTGTTTATGGGGCCGGGTGCGGGGGCGCGGGTGCGTCGGATTGTTGGTGGGGGCTTCGGTGAGGCTGGTACTGGCCGGGGAGCTGGGACTCTGAGCGGGAGCGTCGGGACTCTGAGCGGGCGTGTCGGTGAGGGCGCGGGCGTCGGTGAGAGCAGGGGTGTCGGTGAAAGCGGGGGCCGAGGGCGTTTCGGGGACCGCGTGCGCGCGTTCGTGATGCGGGTGCGCGGAAGGGGCGACGGTGCGGATGCGGTCGATGGGAGCGAGGATTCGCCCATGATCGCGGTGATTGACCGCGCGGTGCAGTTGTTGAAGGTGGGGATTGAGCCGGCGCGGGCGATGACGCTGGTGGCGGACTTGCCGGATAACGCGGTCGCGGAGCGGGTGTTGCGCAAGGTGGCGCGGGCCATGGAGTTAGGTGAGAAACCGGATCAGGCGTTGCGCATGTACGCCGGTGAGCTGGGTGACGAGGATGCGCGGATTCTGACGGGGATGGCGTCGGTGTGGTTTGTGTCGGAGCAGGCGGGTGCGCCGGCGGCCGAGATGCTGGCGTCGTATGCGTCGACGTGTAGGGATCGGGCGGATGCGATGCGGGAGCGCGATGTGGCGTTGGCTGGGCCGATTTCGACGGTGATGGTGCTGAGTTGGCTGCCGATCATGTCGTTGGGGTTGGCGGTGCTGGTGGGCGCCGACCTGGTGGAGTTGGTGACATCGGTGCCGGGTGCGCTGAGCATTTGTGGTGGTTTGGCGCTGTTGGTCGTGGGGCGGATTTGGATGCGTTCCATGTTGGCGGGAGCGAGGTAGAGGTGGGCGCTGTGGCTGTGTTGAGTGTTGCGCCGGTGGGTGCGGGAGCGCTGGGGCCGGTGGCTGTTTTTGTTGTGGGGGCGTGCGCCGGGTGTGTGGTGTGGCTGTTGTGGCCCAGGTCGTCTGGGAGGTTGAGCCAGCTGTCGCAGCCGAGGCGGGTGCGCCGGCGCAGTGTGCTCAAGCGGGTGTGGGAGTGGGCGTTTGGGCAGCTCACGCTGGGTGAGAGCCGGGTTGAGCAGTTGGCGTTTGATCTGGACTTGGTGGCGATTTGCCTACGGGCGGGGTTGCCGATTCCGCGGGCATTTGAGTTGGCGGCGCGGGCTACGCAGGACCGGTCGGGGTTGGGGCGGTTAGGTCGTTCTTTGGCACTTGGGTCTGTGGATAACGCGTGCGTGGGAACGCAGGATTCTGTGGCCGAGCACCGCACGGTGGTGTCGTTGGTGGAATTTTCGCGGTCGACGGGGGTGGCGTTGGCGCCACTGTTGTCTGGGCTGGCGTCCGATATGCGACGAGCAGAGCGCCGACGTCGGCAGATGGCGGCAGCGAAACTGGGCGTTCACCTGGTCATTCCGTTGGGAGTGTGTGTTCTACCGTCGGTGATTCTTACGGGTGTGGTGCCGGTGGTGATCACGCTGGTGGGCGATATGTCGGCGATTTTCGTGCGGTGAGTGAGGGGCGGTTATGGGGTGCCGAGCCTGTGGATACTGCGCGCGTTGGAGTGGCCGGTGGCGTGTGGAAGAAATGGCGTTTTCCACAGTTGCGCTTGGGGCTCTTTCGGAGGGGGAGTGCGGTGCGAGACGCTCAAAGTCCATCGCACACAAAGAGAAAGGAAAGACGATGGAGTCGAAAGAAATCATGCGCGTTGACCTGCGTGACGAAACCGGGGCGACCACAGCTGAGTATGCGATCACGACGTTAGCTGCGTGCGGCTTCGCTGCGCTGCTGGTGGTGTTGCTCAAGAGTGAACCGATCAACAACATTCTGCTCAACCTCATGCAAACCGCATTGGGAATGGGGCAGTAATGCGATGGCTCGTCCCACTGCGGGGATCGGTGCGGGGGTGTGCTGAGCGCATGCGGCGTCGGGCCGTGTTCGGCGGGCGCGGTGTCGCTGGGGCTGTTATGCGCCGGGCAGGTGCGCGAGGCAGCGAACGTGGCACGGTGACTGCTGAGTTCGCTGTGGTGCTTCCTGCGTTGGTTTTGGCGCTGATCCTCGTGGTGGGTGCGGGCGTCATTGGGATTGCGCAGGTGCGGGTGTATGAGGCGGCCCGGGCGGGTGCCAGGGAAGCGGCCCGAGGTGAGCCCTCGCAAGACATTGAGAAGGCGGCTAAACGTAAGGCGGGGCCGAATTCCACGGTGACCGTGTCGCAGGGTGGAGCGTTTGCGAAGGTGCATGTGAAAACCACGTTGCCAAAAGCGTTGCACCCGGTGATGAAGGAAGTTGAAGCGTCAGCGGAAGCCCGCACGGAAGGTGAAAGCCATGGTTCGCTCGATGGGCATTAGGCCCGAGGTGTGTGGCACGCGTTCTGTGGCGGGAATGTGGAGAGCGCGTTCGGTGAGGCGAGAGAGCGGTTTGCGTGAGCGGGGGCGTGGCGCACGTGAGCGGGGGACCGCGACCGTGATGGCCGTAGCGCTGACGGCGTTTGCGTTGGTGCTGATGGGCGCGGTGGGGTTCGCTGCACGGAGTGCGTTGATCAAAGCACATGCGGAGGGGACCGCAGACTTGGCGGCTCTGGGCGCGGCGGATGCTGCGCGTGGCAAGGTGCCCGGCGAGCCGTGCCAGGTGGCCAAGGAGATGGTGAAACGTGAAGACCTCGAGATGGTCGACTGTGTCGCACGTACAGACCTGGGCACTGTGAAGGTGGAAGTGAAAGCCAAAATGCCTAAACCGCTGAAAGCGATCAAGGTGACCGCGGTTGCGGGAAACCCACAGGGTAACTGAGGGCGGGGGCGTGCTGATTCGCCGTGGAGCAATGACCTGCACTTCACACCGAACAGTCGAATATATATCGAAGAGAAGCAAATAAAAACCTCAAGTGATATTGAATAAGTGTTCTAATAGTGATAGGCTTGAACCACGAAGGAGGTGAGCAATGATGCTTAATCCAGGCTTAGAGGAAGACGTGGACCTTTACCGCGAACCCAGTGATGCGGTATTTGAGGCTTTCGGGCAAGTTGAGCGTGAGGTCAATGACGCGACCATTAAGCGCGCCGAGGCCTTGGTTTCTGTCATCGTTGCTCACCTCGACCCAATGTCGGATGACTCATCGGAGCTACGTACAGTTTTCGATTCCGAAGCGGGTGCGGCTCCGACTGTCGTCGGGCAGGTTCCCAGTTTCGCTGGTGAAACTCGGGTAGATGCGTTTGGCCAAGTGTGCGAACAAGCGCCCAGGGTGACGATTGATGACACTGTCGTGTGCGTGCCTAGGCCGAGTGGTGGTGTGGTTTCAGTAAAAGACGTGGAACGGTTGCTTGACTCGTTGCCTTCCCCAACGGTGGGAGTGCTTTCGCAGTTCATGGACTGCACTGGAACGCAGGTGGTCACTGAGGCTCGCCGGGTGGTGACAGGGGCGCTGTTCATGCCCAAGCTGTGGGCTTTAGCGAAAGCTGGTGTCGTCGGATATGACCGGGTGTCATATGTCGCCCGACGGTTGTCGCACTTGGGGATCTGTGTTCCACTATTCGATGAGCTTCTCACGTCACGGCGAGTGGACGTGACCTTCAAAACGTTCAGAAAACATGTCAATGACATCATTGCGATGCTGACTACTCCGAAGAGTCGGAACGAAGACGCGGTGCGAAACCGGTGTGTGAGGTATTGGGACAACGGTGACGGTACTTCTACGGTGACGATGACTGGTCCCACTCTGGTCATGCACGCGTACTTCGCACGATTGAGTGGTTGCGCGCGGGCGGTTAAGAAAAACGATATTGACCCGTTCGTCGCCACGCTTTCGGATAAAGACCGCGAAATTCTTGTCCCCGGAGAATCTGGTGAAAAGGTTAAACTCCGGGTCGGTGACCTGGGTGACGTGGAAATCGACGACGACCGGTTGATGGACCAGCTCTTATTCGACATGGCAGTCGGAGCCATTCCCAGTACTGAAGTGCGCGCAAAAGTCGTGCCCACGGGGCAACGGAAACCGGACAGCGTGGAGCATGACGAAAGCGTTGACGTTGCAGCTGAAGGAGCCAAGGGGCTAAGTGGCGTTCCCGTGTTTAATGACAAATGGGAAGTCAACAACGCGCAACGCGTGTATGAAACGGAACTGTGCATCTCCATGCCAATCAACGAGGAATGGTTAAAAGCTCAGGCCAACATCAACGTCACAGTCCCCGTGGTCCACTTCCTCAAAGATCAAATGCCGGGACTCATTGAGCTGGATCTGGCAGCAAATGGCGTGAAGGTGCCTGGTGGTGACGGTCGGGCTTCGGAAGTTCGGCCACCAGGAGGAACGGATCCGGGTGGTGAACCGCCGGGCGCACAACAAACAGTCGGAATGAGCACAGACGGTAAACCACAAGATGAAGATCCTCCGGATAGAAACGGTTTAAGTGGAGTCACTCCAGTTGGAGACCCGCCGAATGACAGTGCGCTTGCTGACAAAGGGTCAAATGACGGGAATGTGGCCAAACCAGTTTTGGTGCGGGAACGCCTGAACGTGCCCGCGATGGTGAACAACCGGACTCCGATTGATGACCAGACTGCCGATGAGGTGATCTCACGGGCAACGTGGGTGTATCGGATGTTTACCGACCCAGATACCGGTGTCGTGCTTCAATCAACCCCCACCAAGTACCGCGTGACAGCGCCGTTGAAACGAGTGGTTGAAGCTCGGTCCGATACGTGCTCGGTGCCATGGTGTCGGGTGCCGTCTCGGGTGTGCGAAAAAGACCACATAGAGCCGTTCAATCATGCGGACCCTAAGCGTGGCGGGCAAACCGTGCTGGAGAACCTGCACCCGTTGTGTAAGAAGCACCACCAGGAGAAAACCAACAGGCGCATCAGCATCACCACACGTGACGACGGAGGACTGGCATGTGAGTTCCCGCGGATCGGCACGACGCTGGTGTATCCGCCGGAGTCCAGAATTAATCAGGAGCAGTTCGAGCAGTTGGTCCAGTTCTTCGACGCGGGGAAGTTGGATGTGAGTCGCTCGGTGGATGGCTTTCTGGACGCTGAACATGCAAAGGCGGGCGTTTCGGCTTCGAAGCAGTTCGTGACGCAGGAAGAAATCACCAAGCCAGTTGCGGCAGAAGAGGCAGATGAGTCGGCTGACGACGGGGTAACCCCTGGGGTAGGAAGATCTGCTGAGGGTGCAGAACGGAAGCCTGCTGACCAATCGAGGACACCCCGGGAAGGCAAAGCTAGGTGTGACGAGAGGTCAGTGTGGGAGTATGTGCCGGTGCCAGGAGAGCTCGTGGGTGACGCGCCACCGTTCTGAGAAGACAGTCTGTCTCAGTAGGGCGTCACCAGCTGGGAGACTTGAAAGACCTGGGTAGGGGAATCCGAGGTCGGCAGAACGGCACGGGCGTGGTGTTGGGTGAGAGGCCCTTGGATTTGCCGGCGCAGACGTTGCGCACGCATGCGGTGTGGTGGACGGCGCC
>CABTZC010000054.1 GCA_902489185.1 uncultured Brevibacterium sp.
CCGCCCTCTCAAGGCGGAAACGGCAGTTCGAACCTGCTCGGGGGTACACACTCCAAAACTTCATACAAATGAGGGGCGCATCTACATAGATGCGCCCCTCATGCGTGCTGTTGTGGTTGCTAGCCCACGACTAGTCGGTCAGAGCTTTACGCATTTCAGTAGTGTTTTGCGCCGTGCGGATATTGGCGACCATGAATTCGAGCGCAATACGCGACAAAATGATCTGCGCAAGAGCAGGAATCCACCCCAGGAGAATGGCGGGGACGAACATCATGGCCAAGAGCCCACCGCCTGAACCAGACATGTAGTAGCTGAAGCCACTAGCAGCTGCAGAAGCAAGCGCAGTGATGACGATCCATAGAATCCATGTTCCCACTGCAGTGACGATGGAAAGTGTGTACAAGACACTTGCAAAGTTGATCGTCACAAAGTTTTCGAACTTCAGATCAAACAATGCCTTGAAGAAGCGCGTAAACACGTTGCCTTTAGGAGCCTGCGACTGGCCTGCGTCAGCTGCAGGTGCGTTGTGAGTGGGAACCACACCGGTGTTGTAGTTGGCGGTCGGATATGGTTGCCCGGTGGCAGGCTGGCTTGCGGTAGGTTGTGCCGGAGCCGAGGCATACTGCTGAGGCGCAATGGGGCCCGTCTGGGCAGACCCCTGAGGGACGCTTCCCGGTGCTGGCTGAGGGGCGGAGCCGTATGGACCCGAGCCGTAAGCGTTAGAGGAGCTGGGAGCGCTGGAGGGCGGCGTTGGGCTGTTGGGTGCGCCGCTTGATGGGTAGTTGTCAGTCATGAAGGACTCCTTTGTTCATGGTGCTACATCAATTATGTTACGCAATTCGCACATAAAACTGGGGCCACCCCAAGAAAGGGCAGCCCCGGCCTGCGTGCAGGACTTATGCGCGGTTGAGCGCATCCGTAAGAGCTCTCGCAGCCTCAAGAACCGACTGCGCGTGCAATCGACCAGGCTGGCGGGTCAAACGCTCCACCGGACCGGAAATCGACACGGCTGCAACAACCCGCGAACTGGGGCCACGGACAGGGGCGGAAACCGAAGCCACGCCACGTTCGCGTTCCGCGATCGACTGTGCCCAACCTCGGCGGCGGACACCAGAAAGAATCGTGGCAGAAAAGCGTGCGCCGCGCAGACCCGTGTGCATGCGGTCTGGCTCCTCCCACGCCAGGAGCACCTGCGCGGCGGAACCCGCGCGCATACTCAAAGTGGCACCAATAGGAACGGAGTCACGCAAGCCCACGGGACGTTCAGCGGCCGCAACACACAAACGTAGGTCACCCTGGCGCCGGAACAGCTGAGCGGACTCCCCTGTGCGGTCGCGCAACTGGTTGAGAACAGGGCCAGCGGCAGCGAGTAGACGGTCTTCGCCGGCTGCGGAGGAAAGTTCGGACAGTCGTGGGCCTAAGACAAAGCGTCCCTGAAGGTCTCGCCCAACCAGCCGGTGATACTCAAGAGCAACCGCTAAGCGGTGTGCGGTGGGGCGGGCCAATCCAGTGAGGCTGACGAGTTCAGCCAGTGAAGCAGGTCCGGCTTCAAGTGCGGACAAGACGAGTGCGGCTTTGTCGATAACACCAACGCCGCTTCCATTTTGGTTGCTCATACACTCAATTGTAGGTCTCACCATCTAAGATGCAAGTTCGGATGGTGGTACATCTGGCTAGTGTGAGTCTCGAAAATCGCATGTGAGCGCCGGCGCCACGTAGCAGGTGCAGGTTGCGTGTCGTGAAGGAGATCTACCGTGGGAACCACACTGGCGGAGAAGGTCTGGGCTGACCATGTTGTCACAGCCGGTCAAAACAACGAACCCGACCTCATCTACATCGACCTCCACCTTGTCCACGAAGTCACCAGCCCCCAAGCGTTCGAAGGCTTGCGACTCGCAGGCCGCAAAGTGCGCCGCCCTGACCTCACAATCGCAACGGAGGACCACAATACCCCCACCGTTGACATCGACAAACCCATTGCCGATCTCACCAGCCGCACGCAGATCGAAACCCTGCGGAAGAACGCAAAAGAATTCGGCATCCGCTTGCACTCGCTGGGTGACGTGGAGCAGGGGATCGTACACGTTGTGGGCCCTCAGCTGGGCTTGACACAGCCAGGTACCACGGTGGTGTGCGGTGACTCCCACACCTCGACCCACGGCGCGTTTGGTGCGCTTGCGTTTGGGATAGGCACCAGCGAAGTTGAACACGTGCTGGCTACCCAGACGCTCTCCCTCAAGCCGTTTAAAACCATGGCCATTACGGTCAACGGAACCCTGCCCGAACACTCCTCGGCCAAAGACATCATCCTGGCTGTCATCGCAAAAATCGGCACCAACGGGGGGTCCGGCCACGTGCTTGAGTTCCGCGGCGAAGCGATCCGCAACCTGTCCATGGAAGCGCGCATGACCTTGTGCAACATGTCGATCGAAGCTGGTGCCCGCGCCGGTATGGTCGCACCCGATGACGTCACGTTCGAGTACCTGCGGGGTCGTCCTCATGCGCCCACGGGGGACGCGTGGGACCAGGCGGTTGCGTACTGGAAGACCTTGCGTACGGATGAGAATGCGGAATTTGACGCCGAGGTCGTTCTGGACGCCGCTGACATCGAACCTTATGTCACATGGGGAACGAACCCTGGCCAAGGATTGCCACTTTCACAATCGGTGCCCGACCCCGCCCAGATCGTTGACGAAAACGAACGAATCGCGGCAGAAAATGCCCTGGCCTACATGGACCTAACGCCTGGCACCCCGTTGAAAGACATCGCGGTGGACACCGTGTTCTTAGGTTCGTGCACGAACGCCAGAATTGAGGACCTGCGTAGCGCGGCACACGTTCTCCGAGGTCGTTCAAAGGCTCCCAATGTACGCATGTTGGTGGTGCCCGGTTCGGCTAAAGTGCGCCTGCAAGCCGAAGAAGAAGGCCTGGACAAGATCTTCACCGACTTTGGTGCCGAATGGCGTTTTGCTGGATGCTCCATGTGCTTGGGGATGAATCCGGATCAGCTTTCGGAAGGCGAACGGTGTGCATCCACCTCGAACCGTAACTTCGAAGGGCGTCAAGGAAAAGGTGGGCGGACCCACCTGGTCAGCCCCGTGGTGGCAGCGGCAACGGCCGTGAACGGAACCCTGTCAACCCCGGCAGACCTGGCATAGAGCCTCGAAACGAAGAGCACTTTAGGAGTCATCGTGGAAAAGTTCACTTCACACACCGGCGTGGGTGTTCCCTTGAACCGGTCAGCCGTTGACACTGACCAGATCATCCCGGCCGTGTACCTCAAACGCGTGACCAAGACTGGTTTCGACGACGCCTTGTTTGCGCGCTGGCGGAAAGACCCTGAGTTCGTTCTCAACCGCGAACCGTACGCGCACGGGTCTGTGCTGGTGGCTGGGCCCGACTTTGGGACAGGATCATCGCGTGAACACGCAGTGTGGGCTCTGCGCGACTACGGTTTCAAGGCTGTTTTGTCGTCACGCTTCGCCGACATTTTCCGTGGAAACGCCGGAAAGAACGGCCTGGTCGTCGCCCAGCTTGAGCAAAGTGACATTGATCTCCTTCTCAAACGCATTGAGAACCAGCCTGGGATCGAAGTCACAGTCAACCTGGAAACACGCACGGTCCACTGTGATGACCTGACACTGCCTTTTGATATCGACGAGTTCACACGGTACCGCCTCATGGAAGGGCTGGACGACATCAGCCTGACACTCCAACACGAAGGCGATATCGACACGTATGAAGCCCAGCGACCAGGCTTTAAACCCACAACTCTCCCTGTCCCAGAGTGAGCAAACTGAAAAAACAGGAACCCTGCCTGGGCTAGCATTGCTCTAGTTGCCCAAAGAAAGGATTCCGATGCTGATCGTGCACGGAGGTACACCTCTGGCCGGCACAGTTCGCGTACGTGGAGCCAAGAACTTGGTGTCTAAAGCGATGGTGGCCTCGCTGCTGGGCGAGACCCCGTCGGTTCTACGGAGCGTTCCGCGTATTCGCGATGTTGAGATCGTGACCGGTCTTTTGGAACTACACGGTGTTCGCACCCACACGGCGCCAGATGGCGACCAGCCAGACGGCGAAATCCATATGGACCCAAGCAACATCGAGTCCGGTTCGATTCCCGACATCGATGCGCACGCAGGGTCCTCGCGTGTACCGATCCTTTTCTGCGGCCCACTGTTGCACCGCTTGGGTCAAGCATTTATCCCCGACCTTGGTGGGTGCCGGATCGGGGACCGCCCCATCAACTTCCACTTGGACGTCCTGCGCCAGTTCGGCGCAACCGTCGATAAGACGCCCGGCGGTATCAAACTCGAAGCACCTCGGCGACTCACCGGCACCAAGGTGGAACTGCCGTACCCATCTGTGGGAGCTACCGAACAGGTCCTTCTTACGGCAGTTCGTGCAGAAGGTACTACAGAGCTCAAAAACGCTGCCGTCGAACCGGAAATCATGGACCTCGTGGCAGTACTCCAAAAAATGGGCGCCATCATTTCCGTTGACACTGACCGCGTGATTCGCATTGAAGGTGTCGACTCCCTGCGCGGTTACACTCACCGTGCGATTCCCGACCGGATCGAAGCCGGGTCATGGGCCTCGGCAGCGCTGGCCACTGGTGGCAAGATCTTTGTCGAAGGTGCACAACAGGAGTCCATGATCACGTTCCTTAACGTGTTCAGGAAAATTGGGGGACAGTTCGACGTCCGCGAAAACGGCATTCTCTTTGCTCACCCAGGAACCGAACTTCAATCGGTAGCCCTCGAAACCGATGTACACCCAGGTTTTATGACCGACTGGCAACAACCTCTGGTGGTTGCACTCACGCAAGCAAATGGGCTGTCCATCATCCACGAAACCGTGTATGAAAACCGGTTCGGGTTCACCGACGCCCTTGTGCGCATGGGGGCGAACATTCAGCTCTACCGCGAATGTCTAGGCGGTACCCCGTGCCGATTCGGCCGCATGAACTTTAACCACTCAGCCGTGATTTCCGGTCCTACACCGTTGACTGGGAAAGACATCGAAATACCGGATCTGCGTGGGGGTTTCTCACACGTTATCGCTGCGCTCGCAGCTGAGGGCACCAGCAATGTGCGTGGACTCCGACTTCTGAACCGCGGATACGAAGACTTCACTCAGAAGCTCGAATCCCTGGGGGCGAGGATGGAGATTCC
The DNA here is from genome assembly GCA_902489185.1 of uncultured Brevibacterium sp. GTDB lineage: Bacteria > Actinomycetota > Actinomycetes > Actinomycetales > Brevibacteriaceae > Brevibacterium. The sequence continues at coordinate 5,175 of CABTZC010000054.1, forward strand.
ATGACAAAGAAACCCTATGACGTGACATTCACACCTGAAGACCACAAGCGCACGTTTCGTCTAGCTCGGATGGTCGCGCCGCCTCTGAAGGCTGTATACCGTGTGTTTGGCAGGTGGGTAGACGAGAACCCGCACAACATTCCCACAGATGGTCCCGCGATTCTGGCGGTGTACCACGCGAGCCTGCTCGACCCAGTGTTCGTTGCGCTGTCTCTCTGGTCAAACGGGCGCTTGCCCCGGTTTATGGCCAAGTCCCCACTGTTCACTGGCCTGATCGGTGGGCCCATGCGCGCGCTGGGACAGATCCCGGTACTTCGCAACTCAGCGACCGCCTCGGACTCCTTAAAATACGCACGCAAGGCACTTGACGCAGGCGAATGCGTTGTCATTTACCCGCAAGGAACTCTGACCAAGAATCCCGAACTCTGGCCCGAGAACTTCAAAACGGGAGTGGCCCGCCTTGCACTTGAAAGCGGTGTGCCCATCGTGCCTGTGGCGCACTGGGGGACCAGTGCCCTCATGCCGCCGGGAGCCAAGAAACCCGCGTTCAAACCCGGCAATATCGTGCGCATCTCCTACGGTGAACCCATCGACGTCACGGCCATTGAACCTACTCGCGAAAACCTGCGCACCATCACCAACCACATTGAAGCCGTGATCGCACGCGATGTTGCACGGCTGAGCGGTAGACCACTTCCAGAACGCTACACACACGCATTGGAGCTGTCCTTATGAAAATTGCGGTCATGGGTGCCGGGTCGTGGGGAACGACCTTTGCCAAAGTGATTGCTGATTCGGGTAACCCCGTAACGGTGTGGGCGCGCAAGGATGAAGTCGCCCACGAAATCAACGAGAAGCACACCAATTCGAGGTATTTGGGTGACATTGTGCTCAGTGACCTGATCACCAGCACATCAGACCCAGTTGAGGCCGTTTCTGACGCAGATGTTGTGGTGCTGGCGATTCCCGCGCAGAGTATGCGTGACAACCTGTCGCAGTGGAAAAACAACCTGAAATCGGACTGTGTTCTGGTAAGTCTCATGAAAGGGATTGAGGGTGCGTCTGGTAAGCGGATGACTGAAGTGATCGCCGAGGTCGCAGAAGTTCCGCTGTCTCGTGTGGCTGTTGTGTCCGGACCGAATTTGGCGAAGGAAATCGCGGAGTCTCAGCCAACGGCAACGGTGATTGGGTGCGAGTCGGCAACCACGGCCGAGGCGCTTTCCGACTTGTGTGCCAACAGCTACTTCCGTCCCTACACCAACGCTGATGTGGTGGGAATCGAGCTGGGCGGTGCCATTAAGAACGTGATTGCGTTGGCGGTGGGGATCGCAGACGGTCAAGGTTTGGGGGACAACTCAAAAGCATCGATCATCACCCGAGGTTTAGCGGAGACGACGCGCCTGGCTGTCGCCATGGGCGCACAGCAGCACACGCTGTCAGGTTTGGCCGGTTTGGGTGACCTGGTGGCCACGTGCGCGTCCCCACTTTCGCGAAACCGCACTTTTGGTCGTTTGCTGGGGGAGGGCAACAGTGTCGAAGAAGTTGCCGCCCAGATGACGCAGACCGCCGAAGGTGTGAAGACCGCCCCTGCGGTTCTTGCGCTGGGTGACACGTACGGGGTGGAGCTTCCGATCACGCAAGCTGTAGCGGCTGCCTTGGACGGATCGTTGGCAGTTTCAGATCTCTCAGGTGTTCTTTTGGCGCGTAAACGTAAGGATGAAGCTCCAGTTCGTTAGTCTGAAGGAACCACATAAGGAGGAGGAAGACATGTCCACGTCAACCGACTATCTAAACTCACCGTTTGCACGCATGAACGAAGTTCCCCGCTTCGACCTCACCAGCCCAGACATTGCGGAAGGTCAACCACTGACGGTTGCCCAGGCCTCGGGAATCATGGGAATCGACGGTGGCCAGGACCGTTCGCCTGCACTTTCCTGGAGCGGCGCCCCGGAAGGTACTGAGGCTTACGCTGTGACATGCTTTGACCCCGATGCACCAACGGGTTCAGGGTTTTGGCACTGGGTGCTCACCGACATTCCGGCCGACGTGACATCGCTGGAAGCCAACGCGGGTGACCCCGATGCCGGTCTGCTCCCAGAAGGCGCGGTCATGATGCGTAACGACGCAGGTTCTGCACGTTTCGTGGGTGCTGCTCCACCGGAGGGCCACGGCCCACACCGGTACTATTTTATTGTTCACGCTCTTTCCAAGCCGCTTGGTCTTGAGCCTGACGCAACCCCTGCTTTTGTTGGATTCAACATGTTCTTCGCCTCGCTTGGTCGTGCGTGGATCCAGACCACATACGAGGTGAAGTAATCATGACGCAACGCCCCCTTGTCGCCGTGCTCTTTGGCGGCCGTAGCTCCGAACACTCAGTCAGCTGCGTGACGGCAGCCGGAGTCATGAACGAGATAGATTCGAACGCTTTCCGCCTCCTTCCCATTGGAATTACGCAGGAAGGAAAATGGCGGGTTGTCCACGACTGGCAGTCCTTTACTTTTGACCGGGACAACATGCCACAAGTCGAAGACAACCACACCGAAGTGTTCGTGTCACCGTCGAAAAACGGATCGCTCGTGGAGCGTGACGCGCAGGGGGCGTTCACCGATTTAGGTTCACCGGACATTGTGTTCCCACTCCTTCACGGAAAGTACGGGGAAGACGGGGCCACGCAGGGCCTGTTGTCCCTCATCGACGTGCCGTTTGTGGGGCCCGGAGTCTTCTCCTCGGCCGCTGGGATGGACAAGCATTTCACCAAAATGGTGCTGCGCGCAGCCGGCATTCCCACAGCGGAATGGAAAACCATCACGCTCACCCAGTACAACGCTGACCCCAACGCGGCCATCGACTCCTTGCAAGAGCTGGGGCTACCCGCTTTTGTCAAACCTTCCCGCGCCGGGTCCTCGGTAGGCATTAGCAAGGTCAGTGACACCTCGGGCTTTAAAGCAGCGCTTGACGATGCCTTTGCGCACGACACGAAAGTCATCGTGGAACCTTTTGTTGACGGTCGTGAGATCGAATGCGCCGTGCTGGGGTCCGTTAACGACCGTGAACTTAGGGCTTCTTCGCCGGGTGAAATCAGCGTGTCTGGCGATCACGAGTTTTATGACTTTGATGCCAAATACCTGGACTTGGACGCGACCACTCTCACGTGTCCAGCCGATGTCGAACCTGAAGTGGCTGATCGGGTTCGCGAAATCGCCTGCCAAACGTTCCGAGCGTTCGACTGTTCAGGGCTCACCCGTGTGGACACGTTCGTGAGGCCCAATGGTGAAGTGTTGGTCAATGAAATCAACACGTCGCCCGGATTTACCCCGACATCGGGGTACCCGTTCATGTGGCAAAAGAGTGGCTTACCGTACCGGGACCTCATTTCCGAACTGCTCACAATCGCCGTCGAGGATCACAAACGCGCAACGACGGCGTAAGGGCGCAGCCGTAGCGGTGGCTACGGTGTGGGTGAGTCTGTAGCTATGGGGTTGTTGTTTTCATCGACGACCGTGGCGTCCTTTGTGCTCACACACTCACCCGTTTTTTCCAGTGTGGACACTGCCCCCGAAACCGCCGTGAGGACATTCGCGCCGGACACCTGCTTTGGGTCCACGATCACTTCGACAGAAGGCGTGCGGCCATAGGCCACGAAACGCCACGAGTCATCCTTTTCTTCCACCGAAATCCAGTCCACGCCGTCCACATGGACGCATGGGTTGGTGGTGGGTGCGGGCGGTTCCATTCCGCAGCGAAGAATGACCGAGGTGGGGTCGCCCCACGCGTCGGTGGCTTGTGAGGATGTTTTGCGGTTTTTAAAGTCGCCGATTGTGTCAGGCAGACGCAACATGACATCGGCGCATGCTGCAGACGTCGCTTGCGGAGCCGGTTCCACCACAACGGCGGGTGTGCATGCACTGATGCCCGCAAGAGCGAGGCCAACAAAACAGATCGACAGAACACGACGCATATGACCCAGGATAGCCGTTATGAAAATGCGTAAGCTGGTGGCTATGCAACAGTCGTTAGGATCCCTGGGAGAAGACCGCGTCTTAGAGCGCATCCTGTCACACGTAGCCCCAGGCGATCACGTGTCTGTGGGTCCCGGTGACGACGCTGCTGTTTCCACCCTGCCCGGCCCCACTGTCACCACCACCGACATGCTGGTAGAAGAAAGTGACTTTCTACGCGCGTGGCTCGACCCGTACAGATTAGGGGTCAAAGCGGCGG
>CABTZC010000055.1 GCA_902489185.1 uncultured Brevibacterium sp.
GCCTTCAGATGAACGAGGAACGGCTTATAGGACTGAGGCATAGTTAAGCATCCTTTCGCATTCGAATGAGAAGCCACAGGAAATACGGGCACCCGATCATCGCTGTGGCCAGACCTGCGGGGATTTGACCGGGAGCTACAATTGTTCGACCCAGGGCATCGGCACACACGACGAGGACGGCCCCAGTCAGTGACGCAAGCGGAAGCAGAAAGACATGTCGAGCGCCGATGATAAGCCGGGAAATATGTGGAGCCACCAGACCAACGAATGCAACAACTCCGATGGTTACGGTCGCCACCGTGACCAACATGAGAGCGATGAGCACAAGAATCACACGGTGCCGAACGACGTTTACCCCCAGGATTCGAGGTGTACTGTCGTCGATCTGAATGACATCTAGGTCGCGGGTCACCCATACACATGCCACAGCTCCGATCATCAAACACACCAACATGGGCACAATGTGCGCGAAGGTCACTCCAGAGGTGGAGCCGGATAACCACGTCATCGCCATTGTGCGGTTCCACGGATCGGCGGTGACAATCAAACACGTAGTGAGCGCTTGGGTCGCTGCAGCAATTCCGATACCAGTGACAACCATGCGCGCTTGGTCGAAACCACCTCGGCCTGCTAAGCCAAAAAGCAGAAGACCTACGGCCAGAGCGCTGAGCCCAGCCCAGACTATTAAGGTCGCAAAGTCGCTTGTGTGGAGCACTGTCAGTGCGAATACAGCACCCAAACCTGCTCCACCGGAAACACCCAAAACGCCTGGATCTGCCAGGGGATTACGAGTTGTCCCCTGCAAGACTCCACCCGCAAAAGCAAGGCACGCACCTGAAAGACATGCGACAAATACCCGCGGAATGCGTGATTCCAGCACGATCTCCACCTGTGGAGGGGCGATGTTGTTCAGGTAGTTCACCACGTCGCCCGTAAACAGTACGGTGTCGCCAACGAGGATGGCACCACCCACACACAGAGCTAGCAGTACGGAAGTGGCACATACAACGGCACGCGGTCGCGCGAACCCCAGCTTTGTGCCACTCTTCATGGTCACTAGGGAGTCGGAGTCGAATCCAGATTTGACCCCCTGCGCCAGCACGATGAGAAAAAGCGCCCCGATGATCGAGGTGACGATTCCTGTGGGGATCGATACAGAGTCACTTCCTCGGATCATCGTTCGCAACGCCACATCGGAGCCCACCACTAGGAGCATTCCAATAATCATGGACATGAGGAACATACTGCGAGCGTGGCTCGCCTCCGCGAACCAGCGCGCCATAATACGTGCCAGTGCTGGCGCACACAGCCCAACAAAGGCAATGGGTCCGGCCACTGTGACAGCACTTGCAGCGAGGAGGATCGACAGCAAGACAAAGGTGCTACGCCAGACCGTAACGTTGATCCCCAAGCTCGACGCCGCGTCATCTCCTAGGTGCATCACATCGAGCTTGTGGCCCGTCAAGAAGACCACGACGATCACCGCAACGACAACTACGGAAAGCTGAAGGACCCCGTCGATTCCAATTTGTCCCAATGAACCTGATCCCCACGCCACGAGGCTCTGTGTTTCAAATGAGTTGAACAGAAGGAACACAGTTGTCAGCGCGGACAAACCCATGGCCAACACACTGCCTGCCAGTACCAAACGCACGGGCGAAGATCCTCGCGAAAGCGCGACTACTACGCCTGCGGCGATGAGCCCACCTATGAACGCGACTGCTGTTCCTGAAACAAATGAAAGCGTCACGCCGCTAACGGCGACCACGGTCAAAGACAAGTACGCTCCAGCATTGACCGCGAGAGTGTCCGGTGACGCCAAAGCATTTCGGGTGAGTAACTGCATCAGCGCACCAGCTCCACCCAGGGCAACTCCCACTACAATGCCTGCAAGCAACCTCGGGAGTCGAGAATTCAAAATGACAGCTGTGTCAAAGTCTGATCCGCGCCCCGTTGCCCACTGAAGGACAGCACCGGGAGTGACGTTCGATGTTCCCTGCGTGAGGTGGACGACAGACAGAATCACCACCAAACCCAATACCGCCAGGAGCAGGGTCGCAAAGGACGAAAGTTTTCGTGCCCCGTGTCTAGTGGCGTGCATGTCGGTGGACTCGTCGTTAAGCGGCTGAGTTTCTTTCAGTGAATGTGTCATGGGTTATGCGACGTAACGCGTTAAAGAATCAGCCGGTCACTGTGTCAGCGTAGAGCTTGGCCATTTGTTCGAGCGACTTGGTGCCACCGTAGAGCCATACACTTTCAGGTGTCTTGTGAAGCCGATTGTTCTTAACGAAGCTCAGGTCCTTCCAGATGCCGTTGGAGCTCAATGCGGCAATCGGGTCCTCGCCGCCCTTTTCGGCGTAGTAGAACACATGGGTCTCCGCTGATATACCAGTCAGCCCTTCCACGTCGCTGTTACTAATGCCGTAGTCCTTGTCACCGCTGTCAGTCCACCCGTGGGCAAGCCCTATGTCTGTAGCCACAACCCCCGGGCCTGATCCGGGCCCATGCATGCGGAAGTCGATCGAGTTAGCTGTCTTTGTGGGGTATGTGTAGACGACAGGGGTGCCCGTCTTGTTCGCATCCGCAGTTTTGCGCTTGCACTCTTCAACGGTGGCGTCATAGTCCTTGGCAAGCTTCTGGGCCTCTGCGCTTTTTCCAGTAAGCGTCCCGACTTTCTTCTGGTTCTCTTTAAGAAGGTCGATGAGTCCGTCGGTAGTTGCACTGTTAAATACGGCGACCGGAGCGATTTTCTCGATTGTTGCCATCTGCGTGTCGGGGATCGACGACATGTCGGCCAGGATGAGGTCAGGCTCTAATGCTGCGATAGCATCGACGCTTGGCTCAGTCCGGATGCCCACGTCTTTGGGTTCGTTTTTGAGTGGTACGGCAGTGTCCCATTCGGTATATCCCTTGGGGTCAGCAACGCCCACCGGATTGATACCAAGTGCCACAGCATATTCGGTCACGGACCATTCCAGGGTGACAATCTTTTCAGCAGGTTTGTCGAGATTCACCGCTTTTCCGCGACTGTCGGTGATTGAGATGGACGCATTGCCGTTTTCAGACGTCTCTTGTTGTGCCTCATATTTTGCACCACAGCCGGTAAGCGCGAGTACACCAGCAACTGTGATCGCCAACATCTTCCACACGTTCATAGAGTTCCTTTCGAAAGAGACGCGCGAATCCGCGGACTTCGTGTACTCACTCGGACCGTGTCAGCATCGTTTTCACACATGATTTCGGTCCCATAGACATCACTGAGTAGATCTGAGCGCAACACCTCGTGTGGTGGCCCAGCATCAACGACGCTGCCATTCGACATCACTGCGACTGTGTCAGCGATTGCCGCTGCGTGGTTGAGGTCGTGTAGAACTACGCCCACGCAAACGCCATGTTCATGAGCTAGTTCAAAGAGAAGTTCGAGCAATTCAACCTGGTACTTCAGGTCGAGGTGGTTGGTGGGTTCATCAAGCAAAAGAACCTCTGTGTCTTGGGCCAAACAGCTGGCCAACCACACCCGTTGTAGTTGTCCACCTGAAAGTTGTTCAAGTGGCATATGTGCGAGGTCTTCAACGTCAGCGAGTTCCATGGCACCCTGAATCTTTTGCGGACCTTCGTCGTCTCCTTTGCCCCACCATCCCATGAAGGGGTGGCGGCCCAACGCGACGGCAGAGCGGACGCGCATTCCGTGTGGAGTTGTTCGCATCTGCGTCAGCATTGTCAGGCGTTGTGCGAGTTGTTTGCGTGGTATTTCACCTACAACTGCACCGTCATCAAAGCGAACGTCTCCAGAACTTGCGGCAAGCAGACCCGACAGCGTCCGTAACAATGTAGATTTTCCCGACCCGTTTGGTCCTACAAGCGCAGTCACTTCGCCTGCGTTCAAGCGCAGATCAACGCCTTGCACAACTGATTCTTTGGAGTAGCCCGAGCATACGCCCTGCGCCATGAGCCCAGATGCTCTCGTTTTGTTCAGCGTCTTCAACACAGAAGAAAGATTAAGGCATGCCTAACCTAATTACAACACGAGACCGTGACGTTATTTACTGGGGGGTCACGCTAGATACAGCAGTGGGCCCTGCGACAATCACTGTCGCAGGGCCCACTGAGTGTGACGAAAAACCGTTTAGCTCAGCGCCTTCTCGAACGCTTCTTCCAAAACGTCGAATGCGTCGTTGAGCAGTTCGTCTGACATGGTCAGTGGCGGCAGGAAGCGCAGAACGTTTCCGAACGTGCCGGTTACCAAAACCAGAACCGCGTTGTCGGCACAGTACTTTGCAACCGCTTTGGCTAGTTCAGCGTTTGGTTCAATCGAGTCACGCTGTACCAGTTCGCATGCCTGCATTGCACCGCGTCCACGGACGTCTGCAACCTCAGGGAACTTCGACTGCAGCGCTTCCATCCGGGAACGCATGATGTCACCAAGTTCGCTGGCGCGTTCCAGCAGGCCGTCGTTCTCGTAGGATTCGATCGCGCCAAGTGCCGCGGCAACGGCTGATGGGTTACCTCCATAGGTTCCACCCAGCCCACCGGCACCCACGGCGTCCATGATTTCTGCACGCCCGGTCACTGCGGACAATGGAAGACCGCCCGCGATACCTTTTGCGGTTGTGACCAGGTCGGGTTCAATACCTTCCCACTCGGAGGCGAACATCTTTCCGGTGCGCCCAAAACCTGCTTGGACTTCGTCTGCCACAAAAACAATGCCGTTTTCGCGGGCGTAGTCCACCAGGGTTGGCAAGAAACCTTCTGCCGGAACGATAAATCCGCCTTCACCCTGGATCGGTTCGATCACGATCGCGGCAACCTGATCGGCGCCCACCTGCTTGTCGATCATGGTGATGACGCGCTTGGCCGCGTCTTCACCAGATACCTTGGTGCCAGCAGCGTCGTTGTCGCGGAATGGGTATGACATGGGCGCGCGGTACACTTCGCCTGCGAATGGCCCAAATCCATGCTTGTAGGGGGCGACCTTTGCGGTCATTGCCATGGTCAGGTTGGTTCGCCCGTGGTATGCGTGGTCAAAAACAACCACGGCGTTGCGTTTGGTGTATGTACGAGCGATCTTGACCGCGTTTTCAACGGCCTCGGCACCCGAGTTCAGAAGTACCGTGCGCTTGTCGAAGGACCCTGGCGTCAGCTGGTTGAGCTTTTCGGCAAGTTCAACGTAGTTTTCGTACGGGTTGACCATGAAGCACGTGTGAGTGAAAGCTTCCACCTGTTCGGTCACGCGCTTCACCACGTTTTCGTTCGCGTTACCCACGTTGGTAACAGCGATACCTGCACCCAGGTCAATGATCTGGTTACCGTCAATATCCTTAAGAATTCCGCCACCCGCAGCAACAATGTACGCGGGGTATCCAGAAGCTACACCCTGCGCAACCGCCTTGTTACGCCTGGCTTCAAGCTCCTTTGATTTTGGACCAGGGATTTCAGTGACAATCTTGCGTTCTTGCGGCAACGAAGGGCCGCCCTTTTCCAATGAAGTCATACGTCAAAGATAACGCACGAACACCCCCTGTGTTGAGGAAAATTTAGCGCCTGAGTTGAGGATTTCTTTGCACGGTTACAGTTTCCTTCTGTGTGCCCACGATGAGCTCTTGTGTGGCGTTGACTCGGGTGTTCCCATCGTCGGTCACAACGGTCAGTTGCGCCTGCGGATCGACTGTCCGCTTGACGAGTCCCAGCGCAATGGGTCCTAGTTCGTAGTGGATTGCCGCCGAGGTGACAGCCCCCACTTGCCGTTCGGCACCTCGGGCGGGTCCCAGGATAGGGTCCCCAGGGGACACAACAGCGTGGTCTGAACCGTCCAGGTGCAGGAAAACCACGCGCCGAGGGACTTGCCCCAGGTTGTGTACGCGCGCCACCGCTTCTTGTCCGCGGTAACAGCCCTTGGCTAGGTGGACTCCCGTGCGCAGAATGTCGATTTCACCCACGAGTGTCTTGTGGTCACAATCTGACAGCGCTGGACGCCACGCTTCGATACGCAGGGCTTCCCACGCGTCGCGCCCCACTAGGGTGAGGCCTTCGCGGTCACGGCACACGTTTAAGCGAAAGTCGTATGTGCTTCCAGGGTGATCGGTGACGGCTGAATAGCTAGCGCCACCAGGAGTGATTTCCGGCCATGGGTCGACCCACTCGACCACAGGTTCCGCACTTTCCGCCGGACCGTTTGAGCCGACAACCGTGTACTCGTCACTGAGGTCGGCAATCTCGACTCGCATCATGAACTTCATGGATTCAAGGAATTCACGCAGAGGTTGACCGTCACCGTCGATGAGTAGCCACACGCGGTCGTCTGCCACGTACACGTACGCCCAGTGCTCAATATGGCCGGTGGGTGAAAGAACCAGCGTCTCCGTGGACGTGCCGGGCTTTGCAGAATCGAGTTTTTGTGTGGTCAACGAGTTAAGCCACGTCAAAGAGTCCGGGCCCGTCAGAGTCAGGATCGACATAGATGACAGGTCAGCGACCGCTTTGCCGTCAGCAAGCGCGCGCTGTTCACGTAAAGGTGAACCCAGGTGTGCGATTTCAGACGATCGGTAGCCGGTGCCGTATACCGCGCTCATTGCGCCTATCCCCCAAGTAGATTGCCGAGTTCTTCCAGTCGCTTCGCCACTCCAGGCGGCAGATACTTCTTGACATCTTCTGCGATTGATTCGAGCGGAGCAATTTTGCGATACACCTCATCAAGCATTTCGCGTGCGTCGTGGACTGCGTTGTGTACATCCGAAAGTAGGCCCGCTGTGTCGATTCCGTGAATGGCCTCGCGCGCAGTCTTAATCACCTTCGCAGCTTCACGGGCATCCCCTATCAGCGATGGGTTCAAGCTGGAAAGATCCGGGTTGCTTTTGAGCGAACCAGAGTTGAAGTCGACCACGCCTGACAGTGAGATCATCACCGGGCCCGCTTGGTTGAGCACGTTTTCCATGTGCGTGATGAGCGTGTCGGATGCGTCCACGTTGCGTTTGACCCACGGGATCATGTGCATTTGCTCGATGGGAATGCTGTGCAGGTTGCTTTTCGCCTGCCCCAGTTCGTCCCGTGCCCTGTCCAAATGTCCTTGAGCGTTGTCTGGGTCATTGGACAGCGCCTCAATGAATGCATTTCCCGCTTCCGAGGCGGCCTCGGCATGGCGTGTAACCGCGTTGACGCGGGCTGTGAGTAAGACGACGAACGCGATGATCGCCACCAGAATGACGACGATGACGAACGCAAAACCTCGCAGACCAGATTTCTTACGGGAGCCTAGCTCCTTACGAGGTTTGTAAACCTTTGTTGGGGCTGTCACGCGGTTCAGGCGACTTTTTTCAACCGTGCAGATGCGTGCGAAGCGAGTTCGTGGCCGTTAGCCGCCATGTCCCATGCCCACAACAGATCGCCTTCTACCAGACCGTACATGCGGGTAGAAGCCTTGTAGTCCTTGGACGTGCGGGTACGTGCTACCACGTCAGTGGACAGGTCGATGCGTGGTCCGCTGACACGACCCGCGTACAGTTCGGTCAGACCGTGTGGGTGGACAAGCGAAACCTCAAGGTCAAAGTCGCCGTCGCTGTTGCGCAATGTGTCAACAGCTTCTGCGCTGGTGTACTTTGACTCTTCGCTGGGAGGGATGAGCCCCGGGCCCACGTCTGCGTTGTCACGGTCACGCACCAATTGCCAGATCCCCGTTTCTACGCTGAGCGTGTCAGCGATCTTCCCATCGTCATCGAGAAGCCACGACTGGGCCGTGTACAACAGGTACGGCGCCGAGGTGGGGGCAACAAAGTCAATACGTTGACCGAACTGCGTGTCCGAGGTGTCATCGTAACCGACGACGCCTACACCTTCCCACGAACCGATGAGCCACGCGAGTGGGACAAGTTCGGGTTTGAGGTCAGTTGGAATTTCGACTGGCATACAGAGGCTTAACGGCGCGACTTAAACAGGTTCGCAATGACCTTAGCGGCAATACCCAAAGTGCCAAGTCCGGCCAGTGCGACCAGAACAGTAAAGACAGTTTCAAGAACCACAAAGTTATCCATGCTCATAGTGTACCGCGTTGCTTCTGACCGGTCCTATCCGCCCAAGTACCGACTTTCACCCGAACCAAATGAACGCCCACGCGGGCAGACGGTGAACGGCATAAACCGCAACACCCGAAAGCGCAATCGGAGCCGCTCCCAGCGCCAACTGGACACCCCACGTGCGTGCCTTGGTGACACCTCGGGCTTCATTGAGCGAGGTCGCCTGAAAGCGAGCGCGCGCAATCAACCCCAAAATCCGGTCAGTCGCAGCAACAATCACACCGAGTACCATTCCGAACACCAGCGCAACCACCAGACTCACCATGGGCAGCGGGTGGAACACATGCGCGATTCCAGCCCCCACAACCCCGGCAAATACGGCCATGGGCGAGGTGTACCGAGCCGGCCACGGCAGAGCAGTTGCGCACTGGGCTAAGAAGATAGCAGCCAGCCCAATGTAAATCGCCGAGTGGTTACCTGGAAGCCGCAAACTCGCAATCCACGTACACGCCGAAAGCGTGATAACGATCCCAGCGACTTGAGCCGACACATTCGCAGCCGCGTGTGACGCCTCAATCCCCCGAGCCAAATGCTGAACAAACGACCACAGCAAACCGAGCCCCGCGAGAACCGGCAACCACTCCAAATACGGGGGCGCAACCGCCAACCAGGTCGCCAACATACCAGCGAAACCAAATCCACCTAGCGTGAAGCTAGTGACCCACGGCTGCGGCGAGTCGGTGAGCCGGGGCCACCCAAACGCAAAAGCAAAAACCAACAAACCGGAGGCAAAAGCGATAGGACCATACCCCAGGGACGACGTCACCGCTAACGTCACGCCCAACCCCAGAGCAACAAGTACGCTAATCCACCGTTCCATACGCCCCATGTTGCCACGACCAGGCGCGCGAGTGGCAACCACGAACCGCACTTATACTTTTGACTAACCACACAAGCAAAGGGGAAAAGTGCGAATCCTCGTGATTGCGTCTTCAGGCAGCAAGGCTCTTCCAGCCCTGCACGTACTGCCACACACCATCACGACGGCCACACCTTCAATGTCTGATCTCGTCGCGATAGACCCCAGTTCGTTCGACATTGCCGTCGTCGATGCGACCACCGACCTGCACATTGCCCCCACTGTCTCCACACGCTTGGAAACTGTGGGATTTGACGGCCCTACCATTGTCGTTCTCACAGACGGCGGTTTTACTGCCGCACAAGAAACGTGGAATGTGACCGACATTGTGAGCTCGAACGCCCAACCAGCCGAAATCGAGGCGCGCCTCCGGCTGGCCAGCACGCGAGCAACCGCACCAACCGAACTGGAAGAAACAGGTCAGGCGAAAACGACCTCGGCGGGGGGACCC
>CABTZC010000056.1 GCA_902489185.1 uncultured Brevibacterium sp.
CACCCAGGCTGAACTCGACAACCCTGAACTGTGGCTGGAGCGTATCCGTGCCTAGACGACCCAGGCTGGACCCCGCCTCGGCGAAAATCCGCAAGGCCGTCGAAGACGCACTGGAACCCGGTCACACCTACCTCATCGCGGTATCCGGGGGAGCGGACTCCATGAGCCTGGCCGCCGCGTGCGCGTTCCTCACCCGCAAGGACTACCAGTTTATTGCGGTCACCGTCGACCACGGGTTACAGGAAGGAAGCACCGAGGTCGCAGCCCGCACCCAGCGCGCGCTCACCGACCTGGGGCTCACCGCAACTGTCGAAACGGCGGAGGTGACAGCAACCTCGGACGGCCTGGAAGCCGACGCACGCACGGCCCGATACGCAGCCCTCGACCGGGCTGCCAAGGTGCATGGCACCTCGGGCATTCTGCTAGCCCACACACAAAACGACCAGGCCGAAACCGTGCTCCTTGGACTCCTGCGGGGCTCCGGCGCACGATCCCTAGCCGGAATGCGGCCCCGCACCGGCCCCTACATCCGCCCGCTGCTGGGCATCACCCGGGCCGAAACCGAAGCCGCCACCACCGCCCAAAACATCCCCGTGTGGAACGACCCCATGAATACGGACCCCAGCTTCACGCGGGTCAAAGTGCGCACCCAGTTGATGCCCGCGCTCGCCGAGGTCGCAGGCCCCGGCGTGTACGCCAACCTGGCACGCACCGCCCACCTTCTGGCGATGGACTCTGATGAACTGGAAGCCCAAACCGACGCCCAAGCACACATCCGCGGCGACACGCTTCTGCACACCTCCGCTGAGTTACCCGCTGCCTTGCGCACCCGCGTGATCCGGGACTGGCTGTGGCAATTCTCACCCACCAACGAAGCGGGCTTCCACCACGTCACCGCCATCGATGACCTTCTGACGGGAGCGCGGGCGGGGGCGGTGTCATGCCCTCCCGCCGCCGAGGTGGTTCGCACCCGCTCCGGTGACGTGCAGTTCCGCAGGCGTGACGGGCAAGCACCCATTTACAGGTAAGCTAAAACGAGCAGCGAAAACAAGAAAGGACGCAACGTGGATCAGCGCGACCTGGGCGATGACATCGAAGAGATCCTGGTAACCGAAACACAGATCAAACACCGACTCACTGAACTCGCAGCCGACATCGACCGGGACTACGAAGGTAAAGACCTTCTGGTAGTGGGAGTCCTCAAGGGGGCTGTCATGGTGATGGCAGATCTGGCGCGCGCTTTGCACTCGCCAGTACGCATGGACTGGATGGCTGTATCCTCTTACGGTTCCGGCACCAAGTCCTCAGGTGTTGTCCGCATCCTTAAAGACCTGGACACCGACCTTAAAGACCAGCACGTTTTGATCGTCGAAGACATTATTGACTCCGGTCTGACGCTTTCGTGGCTTCTGTCTAACCTGAAGTCCCGTGGCGCGGCCTCCGTCGAAATTTGCACCATGTTGCGCAAGCCTGAAGCGCTCAAGGTCGACATTGATGTGCGTTATGTAGGCTTTGACGTTCCTAACAAGTTTGTTGTGGGATACGGGCTAGACTACGCCGAGAAGTATCGCAACGTGCCATTCGTCGCGACACTCGCGCCACACGTCTACAGTTAATAGACCTACACAACAGACCCACAAGTACGTACAGAGAGAATTAATGACCCACAAGAACAACGATCTGAAGCGTCGGGACCCCAAAGGTTCGGACGACAAGGATTCCAATAAGTTCGGCGTGAAGAAGCTGACGCGCGGACCCATCGTTTGGATCGTGCTGGCGATTGTCATCGTCTCTATTGGGATGATGTGGCTGTCCGGTGGTGGCTACCAGCGCATCGACACCAAACAGGGACTGGACCTGCTCAACGGCAAGACCGTGGAACAGATCAAGGTTGTTGACGGCGATCAGCGCGTGGACATGGTCTTGACCGAGGACTACAAGGTCGACGACCGCAACTATGGCAAGCGGGTCCAATTCTTCTACGTGGAGCCACGCGGCGATCAGGTCATCAAAGCGATCAACGACGCGGACATCAAGAAGGGCTACACCGACGAAGTCCCTAAGCGGTCGTTCCTCACCTCTCTGCTCCTCAACGTCATCCCGTTCGTCATCATCCTGGCAGTTTTCTGGTTCCTGCTCTCGCAGATGTCCGGAGGCGCCAAAGGGATCATGAACTTTGGTAAATCCAAGGCCAAACTGGTCAACAAAGAACACCCCGATGTCACGTTTAAAGACGTGGCCGGTGTGGACGAAGCATTGGAAGAGCTCCAAGAGATTAAGGAGTTCTTGGCTGAACCCAAGAAGTTTACGGACTTGGGAGCCAAAATTCCTAAGGGTGTCATGCTCTACGGTCCTCCCGGAACCGGTAAAACTCTTCTGGCCCGTGCCGTAGCGGGAGAAGCGGGTGTACCGTTCTTCTCCATTTCTGGTTCTGACTTTGTTGAAATGTACGTGGGTGTGGGTGCTTCACGTGTCCGCGACTTGTTTGAGCAGGCTAAGAACAACTCACCGGCCATCATCTTCATTGACGAAATCGACGCAGTTGGTCGTCAGCGCGGTGCCGGAATGGGTGGCGGTAACGACGAACGCGAACAGACGCTCAACCAGTTGCTCGTTGAGATGGACGGTTTTGACGCCACAACCAACGTGATCCTCATTGCGGCGACGAACCGTCCCGATGTTCTGGACCCGGCCCTGTTGCGTCCCGGACGTTTTGACCGCCAGGTCAATGTGGAGGTCCCCGATATGAAGGGACGCCAACACATCCTGGGAGTCCACGCTCGCAACAAACCGCTTGCGCCTGATGTTGACCTCGCCCAAATCGCTAAACGCACCCCAGGCTTCTCTGGTGCAGACTTGGCGAACGTCCTCAACGAAGCTGCTCTGCTCACGGCACGCTCTGGCCGCACGCAGATCGATAACCGAATCCTGGACGAAGCGATTGACCGTGTGATCGCCGGGCCACAGAAGCGTACCCGTTTGATGAACGACAAGGAACGTCTGGTCACCGCTTACCACGAGGGTGGACACGCGCTTGTTGCGGCAGCCATGAACCACACCGACCCAGTCACCAAGGTCACCATCCTTCCACGTGGCCGCGCACTGGGATACACCATGGTGCTTCCAAGCGAGGACAAGTACTCCACCACGCGCAATGAACTTCTGGACCAGCTTGCGTACGCAATGGGTGGGCGCGTGGCAGAAGAAATCGTGTTCCACGACCCCACCACGGGTGCCAGCAACGACATTGAAAAAGCCACCAACACGGCAAAGAAGATGGTCACGCAGTACGGCATGACGCAAAGCGTGGGAATGGTCAAGATTGGTGACGTGTCATCTGAACCGTTCGCCGGACGCGGACCAGGGGCGGAAGCCCACGCATCCGACGAAACCTACCGCCAGATCGACCTGGAAGTTCGCGCACTTGTTGACGCGGCACACGCCGACGCCTACCGCGCGCTCAATGAGAACCGCGACATTCTGGACCGTCTGGCCCACGAACTCCTGGAAAAGGAAACCTTGGACCAGGCGCAGTTGGCAGAAATTTTTGCCGAGGTGAAAAAGGCCCCCAAGCGTGATGTGTGGCTGGCGGACCCGTCACGTCCGGTTTCCAACATTCCTCCAATCGAGGTTCCGGAGCGCGTTCGCCCCGAGAACCCCGAGGTGTGGGAGGCGCCTCTCGACGCTCCCGAAACCAAACCCGGGGAGTCTGAACAACCGCCCATTGACCCGCACCCAATCCCAGGTAACCAGCCACCTCAGACTGGCCCGGGTACACCGGAGCCGGGCACACCGGAACCTGGAACGCCGGGTGACCAACAACCACCGTGGACTGACCGCTAATGGTGGACCAGCCGCGCATTGAGGCAGCGGTCCGCGAAATCCTGCACGCGATTGGTGAAGACCCGAACCGCGACGGATTACAGGAAACACCCGGTCGAGTAGCCCGCGCGTATGCGGAACTGTTTGCCGGAATCGGACAAGACCCTGCTGAAGTCCTGTCGACCACGTTTGAGATCGGCCACGACGAAATGGTGTTGGTGCGCAACATCGAAATGTTCTCCACGTGTGAACATCACCTGTTGCCATTCCATGGGATCGCCCACGTGGGCTACATCCCCAACACCTCAGGTCGTGTGACCGGGCTGTCTAAACTGGCTCGCCTAGTCGAGGTGTACGCGCGCAGGCCACAAGTCCAAGAACGGCTCACCGGCCAGATAGCCGACGCCCTCATGGAACACCTGGAGCCCCGGGGCGCAATCGTGGTGATCGAAGCTGAACACCTGTGCATGTCCATGCGAGGGGTCGACAAAGCCGGTGCGTCCACAATTACATCAGCGGTGCGCGGTAGCTTGCGCAAACCCACATCGCGCGCCGAAGCCATGAGTTTGATCCGAGGCACAACATGAAAATCATGGGGATTCTCAACGTCACCCCAGATTCCTTTTCCGACGGCGGACGCTACTTCGACACCACGAGCGCCCTTGACCACGCACACCAGATGGTGCAAGACGGCGCCCACATCATTGACGTGGGAGGCGAATCGACGCGCCCCGGTTCGGCCCGAGTGGGTGAAGAAGAGGAACAGCGCCGCGTGCTCCCCGTGGTCACAGAACTTGCCAAACAGGGGATCGCGGTGAGCGTGGACACCATGAACGCGTCCACCATGCGCGCTTGCCTCGAAGCGGGGGCGCAATACATCAATGACGTGTCCGCGGGCCAGATGGACCCAGACATGTTGCGTCTGGCTGCTGAAACGCACAGCGAAATCATCCTCATGCACTGGCGTGGCCTGCTGTCTGACGCCGGTGCCGTGTTCCATTACGACGACGTAGTAGAAGACGTGCGCGCTGAACTGACCCAACGCGTCGACGCCGCCGTGGACGCGGGCGTGAACCCCGGCCGCATCATCGTGGACCCGGGGCTGGGCTTTTCGAAGAACGCACAACACAACTGGACGCTCATGTCCCACCTCGACCGGTTGGTCAGCATTGGCCCCCGGCTGCTGGTGGCAGGTTCGCGCAAGCGTTTCCTGTCCTCGCATCTGGAGGAAACCGCCGCCGAGGTGGACGAACGCAATCTGGATACTGCCACCTCGGCGTTGACCGCCCTTGCCTGCCACGCGCGCGCCTGGGGCGTGGGCGTCCACGATGTGCGCACCTCGGCGGTGGTCGCCAGCGTCACCGAACGGGTCCTCAATGACTGACGACCGGATCACGCTGACCGGGTTGAAAGCGCGCGGTTTTCATGGGGTCTTCGACTTTGAAAAGCGCGAAGGTCAGGATTTTGTGGTCGACGTGGTGTTGCATGCTGACCACGCACGGGCCGGGGCGTCAGACCGGTTAGAGGACACCATCAACTACGCGGATGTCGCACAGATCGTGGCGGACCGCGTCACGGGTGAGCCCTTCGACTTGATCGAAGCGCTGGCGTGGGCAATTGCCGGGGACTTGTTGCGTGTGGCGGGCTCGGTGGAGGTCACGGTTCACAAGCCCCAGGCGCCCATTGACCAGGACTTTCAGGATGTTTCAGTCACCGTGCGCAGGTCCGGTACAGGGCGCCAGTCGCAGGGTTTGGTACGAGGCGGGCAGGCGGTGATTGGCGTGGGTGCCAACATGGGACAGCCTGCTGAGACGGTTCAGAGCGCCATGGACGCGCTTGATCTGCACCCTCACATTACGGAGCTTCAGCGGTCCTCACTGTATAGGTCCACGCCCGTGGGTGGGGTTGAGCAAGATGATTTCATTAACGCCGTGATCGCGGTTGAGACCACGCTGTCTGCGCATGAACTCTTAGGTGTGTGTCAAGGTGTTGAACTGGCGCACGGCCGTACACGTAATGTGCGTTGGGGGCCACGCACATTGGACCTGGACCTCATCCGGTTCACCCCGCATGAACGCCTGGAACAGGGGGTGGACTTAAGTGATGCGGGCGCCCAACTGTCACTTGCAGACCCGGTGCTCACACTGCCTCACCCGGAATCGGTCAACCGAGCTTTTGTGCTCACACCCTGGCAAGAAATCGACCCCAGCGCCACAATAGAGGTAGACGGCACAACACTGACGCTTCGTGAACGACTGGAAGAACTTGGCGACCAGGGGGTTGAACGAGCATGAGCCAGACAAAACCCAAGACGCTTGCGATCGCAGGATTGCTTGGGCTGGCACTTGCCTACATGTTCAACTTCATGTGGGAAACCTACGGGCAGGTACTCCCGGGAATCCCGTGGCTGGCAATCGTGGGAATGGTGATCCTTTCGATCGTTCTTCTGGTTGTTGGCATTCCCATCAAAAAATGGAACGAGGGCGACCGCACCCGTGTCTTGGACCCGCTAAAGGCCGCGCGCGTGGCCATCATGGCCAAAGCTGCGGCACTCGCCGGGGCGAGCCTCACAGGGTGGTACGCAGGCAGCGCTGTCTATTTGCTCACAACCGGCGGTGGCGCGCGCAGTTCTACCGGGGCAGGAATGCTTCTGGCAGTAGCCGCCGCAGCTGTTTTGATGATCGTGGGCCTTATCGTAGAGTCATACTGCCAGCTCCCGCCCGATGACCCAGAAGGAACTGAAGCTGCATGAATGACCAGATCGTTCCAGTAGATAGCAAACTGTTTTACGTGTGGCTGGTGAACGGTGTGTGGTCCATCGTCGTCGCTGTTGTCGGGTGCGTGATGGCAGCAGTGTTTCTTCCCTGGTGGGCTCCAGTCGCAGTTGGTGTTCTTGCTGTTGTCGGAATTGTTTGGTGGGTCATCGTCGCCCACCGTCAGGTGAAGAACTTGGGGTACGCAATCCGGGAAAAAGACCTGCTGATCCAGCGGGGGATCATGTTCCGCAGCACCACGGTCGTGCCGTTTGGACGCATGCAGTTCGTCGACGTTTCCTCCGGGCCGGTGAGCCGTCTCTTTGGCTTGGCAACCGTGGAACTTCACACCGCCTCGGCGTCCTCAGACGCGACCATCCCAGGGCTTCCCGCTCAAGATGCCGACCACCTGCGTGAACTTCTTGCACAGCGCGGTGAAACGCACCTGGCCGGATTGTGAGGCCACCGGTGTCACAGGAAAACCTCGACGCACAGAACACCCCGGCTACAGAGGCAGACGCGCAGATAGACCAACTCAACTGGCACCGAGTCCACCCCGCCACCCCGTTCCTCGACGTGGGGCTGGGACTAATCGCGCTCGTCGTGGCGTTCGTGTCCTTTTCGTTCAATCAAGTTCAAGACCTGATTGAACTCGTGGTCTTTGCCGTCGAACACGGAACGATCGACTTTATTGTCAAGAACCTCGTCTGGTTGCTGGTGGTTGTTCTGGTGTTTGCAGGGATCATTGCGCTCAACTGGTGGTCGTGGCGGGTTCGCGCATACGCGATTGACCACAACGCGGTGTATTCGCGTTGGGGAATCCTCAACAAACAGCTGCGTAAAGCGCGCCTGGACCGAGTGCAGTCGATCGACATCCGGCAACGGTTCATGGCCAGGATCTTTGGGATGGCGGAACTCACCTTCGATGTGGCCGGTGGCGAGGGCTCGGAAGTTACCATCAAGTTCCTCACCAAGAAACAGGCCGAAGACCTGCGCGAAGACATGCTCGCGCAAGTCCGCGCCGTGAAAAATGAGAAGCGTGCGCCTGCGGAACAAACGACCGAGGTCGCCCCGACTGACCCCGCCACTGAAGGTACCCCCGCGCACAGTCCGCACACCGAGGCCCCGGGAACGACCTCGGCGGACCACGAAAAAGCCCACCGTCACGGCGCACCTGCCGGAAGCCGCATCACTGCAAGTCTGAGTACCGGGATCAGCGCTGTCGCAGAAGACTTAACGCAGACCGTGGATTCTGTACTCATGCCGTACCGCATCAAATCCAATGTGAGTGCCGACGGTCGGTTGCTCATGGTGCCGGCGCACCGCGTGATTTTGTCGCGTCTGGTTTCCGGGACGACGCTTGCGTTGGTTCTCAGCGCGCTGGTGATCCTCGTGGCCATGGCCGTGATTGCGTTACTGCCCAACGCATCGTTCAGCTTCGGTGGGCTGGCCGGTTTTGTTGGTATCATCGCAGGTCTTGCCTCAGTGGTGAAAAAGGGTTTTGCCGAATCCAACTTTGCCGTGTCGATCACTGGCGACGGCCTGGCAATCACATCCGGGCTGCTGGATACACGCCGGAGCGTAATCCCGCTTGACCGTATCCAGGCGGTGGAGCTGAACCAGAGTCTATTGTGGCGGCCATTCGGTTGGTGGCGTGCCACATTCAACCTGGCTGGAACGTCTGAGAATGACAAAGGCTCTGTTCTTCTTCCCGTGGGCGCACTCGATGAAGTGATGGTGCTTCTGGGGTTGGTGCTTCCCGACCCCGGAGTTCCAGAGGACATCCACGGTGGTGACTTGATCCGTGAAGCGGCGTTAAAGAAGTCCAAGGGTGAGCCGGTGGGACCTGCCGCACGCATGTTTACACACCAGCCTGCGTCGTCTAAGTGGCTGGACCCGATTTCGTGGAAATCCAACGTGTTCGCGTTCACCGACACCATGCTTGTGGTCCGTAGGGGAGTGCTGGAGCGCACGGTTCAGCTGGTTCCACACGCCCGTGTGCAGTCGCTGGCGTTAGAGGAAGGGCCCCTTCAGTCTGCGCTGGGACTCAAGTCGATCAGCATTCACTCCACCAGTGGCCCAGTCCACCCGCACATTTACCACTTCGATGGCGCATACGGGCACGCTTTGCTGAACGACTACGCGGAACGTACCGTGCGCGCCCGTCGCGTGCTTGACGGAGTCGAAGCCTAGGAGGACAAATGGACCAGACACGCTTAGGTGTAGGCATCGTGGGGACCGGTCGCGTGGGTGCCGTGATGGGGCGCGCACTGCGTGAAGCCGGGCATGCGATTGTGGGGTGCACCGCCAGTTCTGACGCGAGCCGGGACCGGGCTTCTGCCATGTTGCCCGATGTCCCTATCCTGGATGTCGAAACGGTGGTGGAGCGTAGCGAATTGGTGCTGTTCACTGTTCCAGACGACATCCTCCCGGAACTGGTATCGGGGCTGGCGAAGTTGGGGAAGTTCAACTCTGGTCAGATTGTGGCCCACTGCGCGGGCCGGTATGGGACCGAGGTGTTAGAACCTTCCGGCGCCATCCCGCTTGCGCTGCACCCGTCTTTGTCGTTTACCGGAACGAGCATCGACTTACCACGTCTGCGCCAGGCAACGATCGCGGTCACGGCACCCAAGCCCGTTTTGCCGATTGGGCAAGCACTTGTGGTGGAGATTGGAGCCGAGCCCGTGATTGTCGCCCCCGCGGACAGGCCTTTGTATCACGCGGCTATTTCACACGCAGATCGGAAGAGCACACGTCTGAA
>CABTZC010000057.1 GCA_902489185.1 uncultured Brevibacterium sp.
CGACTGCTCCGACTGAAAACACACCTGCGAGCAAAGAAAACGGCAACCGGTAAAAAGAGAACATGAAAGAGAGCGCGCACAGGGCCAAAAACGTGTAGCCCAAGCGCCTGCGTTTCTTCTCAGCTTGTCCGATTGTGCTGTTGTCGGTGGTTTCATTCTTGGGAGGCATCACGTGTCTAAGTGTGGCACACGAACACAAGTGACGAACCACAAGGCTTAGAATGGCGTCGTGCGTATTCTTCTGTTGGCTTCTGGTTCAGGGACTCTAACCCAGGCAGTCTTAGATGCTGCTGGTCCATACAGTGTCGTTGCAGTGGGTTCAGATCTTCCTGACGCCCCGGTTTTGGTCCGTGCCCAACAGGCTGGCGTGGACACCTTTAGTGTTGACTTTGGCTCATACGCTGATCGTTCAGAGTGGAACCGGGCGCTTGCTGAAGCTGTTGCCGGCTATCAGCCGGACTGGATCGTGTCAGCCGGGCTTATGAGGATTCTGGGTCCAGAGTTTGTCTCACGCTTTGCAGGGAAGATTATCAATACCCACCCTGCCCTTCTGCCTAGTTTTCCCGGAGCGCACGCTGTGCGCGACGCCTTAGCTCATGGAGTCCACGTGACGGGTACGACCATCCACCTCATTGATGAGGGCGTTGACACTGGGCCCATCATTCGCCAATTCCCCATTGACATCCGTTCGACGGATACAGAAGAAACTCTTCACGAAAGAATTAAAGAAGTCGAAAGAGTGCAACTTGTGCAACTTCTGTCTGACCTAGCGACGCACACGTTGTCCCTCAACGGTCGCCGCGTCACTCTCACACCAGTAGAAAGCGAGTCCTCACGTGTCTGAACAACGCCCCATTCGTCGCGCTCTCATCAGTGTTTATGACAAGAGCGGTTTAGAAGAGTTCGCCCAGAGCTTGGCTTCTGCCGGAGTTGATATCGTTTCGACTGGCTCCACCGCATCGAAGATCGCGCAAGCAGGCGTCAAGGTCACCAAAGTAGAGGAGCTCACCAATTTCCCTGAGTGCCTAGATGGGCGTGTAAAAACGCTTCATCCACGTGTTCACGCGGGGATCCTCGCTGATACGCGAAACCCCGACCACATGGCGCAATTGGCAGATCTGAATATCGAGGCGTTTGATCTGGTTGTCGTGAACCTCTACCCGTTCAGCGAAACTGTGGCTTCCGGTGCGGGGTATGACGACTGCATTGAAAAGATCGATATTGGTGGCCCTTCCATGGTGCGTGCAGCGGCGAAGAATCATGCGTCCGTAGCGATTGTTGTTGACCCGGCCGACTACACGGCTGCAGTAGCGGCGGCACAGGGCGACGGTTTCACGCAGGAGGAGCGCACAGCTCTTGCAGCCAAAGCGTTTGCCCACACCGCTACATATGACACCGCGGTTGCTTCTTGGTTTGCTTCGCACAGTGATGCGCCGGAGTTCTTTGGCGCCACCGGGCAATTAAAGTCCAGCCTCCGATATGGAGAGAACCCGCACCAGTCAGCTCGCGTGTATGTCACTGGTGGGGGACTGGCATCTGCCAAACAGTTGCATGGAAAAGAAATGTCGTACAACAACTACCAAGACACGGATGCTGCTGTTCGCACAGCCTACGACTTTGATGATCCTGCTGTGGCAATCATCAAGCATGCTAATCCATGTGGTGTCGCGGTAGGTTCCACCATTGAAGAGGCGCACATGCGTGCTCATGACTGTGACTCGGTTTCGGCTTTCGGCGGTGTGATAGCCACCAACCGGCCGGTGACTGTGGCGCTTGCTGAACAGATTGCCCCCATTTTCACCGAGGTGGTTGCAGCGCCATCTTTCGAAGAAGGCGCCGCTGAGGTACTTCAGAAAAAGAAGAACATCCGGTTGTTGGAATTGGGTGACGTGACGTTTGCTTCCACAGAGTTCCGCTCAATCAGTGGCGGGATTCTGGTGCAAGAGCGTGACGTCTACCAGGCCGAGGGTGACAACCCGAATAACTGGACGCTGGCTACTGGAGAACCTGCAGACGAGGCGACGCTCGCTGACCTGGTGTTTGCGTGGCGTGCAGTTAGGTCGGTGAAATCCAACGCAATTTTGCTGGCAAAAGACGGCGCTTCGGTTGGAATCGGAATGGGTCAAGTCAACCGCGTGGACTCCGCGCGTCTGGCCGTCACCCGTGCCGGTGAAGAACGGGCGCACGGGTCTGTTGCGGCGTCCGACGCTTTCTTTCCGTTTGCAGACGGTCTCGAAGTGCTCGTCGAGGCCGGGGTTCGTGCGGTGGTGCAACCGGGCGGGTCAATTCGCGACGAAGAAGTGATCGAGGCTGCACGCAAGGCAGGGCTGACACTCTATTTGACGGGTACTCGCCATTTCTTCCACTAACAACCCCAAGGTTAAACGGCGAGGTAAAGGGCGCGGGCCGATTTCCAAACGATGGATCGTGTGGAAGCGTCGGTTTTCTCACCCAACGGGGCGTGATTGGGTTCTGCTCGTGACGTTGCTGTGGATCCTTATGGCCTGCGCTTTGGCGTTTGTCAGTGTTCTTTACACAGCAATCGCTTTAGCGGTTTGCCTGGTTGGTTTAGCGTTTGTTCGCCTGAGTCCGCGGAGTTCATGGTGGGTCAATCGCAGTATGATCGCTGACGTCACCACCTTGATGATTCTGGCTGGCTTAATCTTGACTCTCGCACTTACAGTCCCCGGCGTATAGAGCAATTTGTCCGCCTAGCTGGACACTCGTCTGCGTACGAAAGTGAATGTGCTGACGTGGGCTGGGACAATTGATATATGTCACATTCACCGTTTTCTGGCGTCACAATCGTAGATTTTTCACGAGTGCTTGCCGGTCCCTATGCGACCGCGATGTTTGCCGACCTAGGTGCCGAAGTCATCAAGATTGAGATTCCTGGGGTGGGAGACGACGCTCGACACTTGGGTCCTTTTAAAGACGGAGAGAGCGTTTACTTCTCCGGTCTCAACCGCGGCAAAAAGTCCGTTGAGATTGACCTGAAGTCCGACGAAGACCGGGCTCGACTGGACACCCTCTTGGAGCGTGCCGACGTTGTGGTTGAGAATTTCCGTCCCGGCGTGGCTCACAAACTCGGTATCTCGGCTGAGCAGTTGCGCGCGAAGCGCCCTGAGCTGGTGTACGCGTCCATCTCTGGGTACGGGCAGGCCGGTAGCTTCGCCAAGAGCCCGGCATACGACACTGTGGTCCAGGCGCGTAGCGGTCTCATGGCCGCTACTGGAACGGTCGAAAGCGGACCTACCCGAGTAGGGGAGTCGATTGCCGACGTCGCTGCAGGTAACCTCGCGGCCTTTGGGATCGCATCTGCGCTGTTCAAGCAGAAGGTCACTGGCGAAGGAAGCCACGTCGATATTCCCATGTACGACGTGCTCGTTTCGATGCAGCCAACTAACGTGGCGGTGTACGACTCAACGGGTGAAGCGCCGGTGCCTTCAGGAAACGCCCACCCCGTCACGGCACCTTTCGACACGTACCGTGTCTCTGACGGGCTCATTGTCATTGCGGTTGCAAACGACCGTCTGTATGCTCACCTTGCTGACACGCTCGGGCGGCCACAGCTCGCAACCGACGAACGTTTCCTCACCGACCCCAAGCGGAAAGCGAACGAAGAGGAACTCCGCGCCGAAATCGAGGAAGCTCTCAAATCCCACACTGTGGATTCGGCCCTGGAACTCCTCGGTGCGAACGGAATCCCGTGCTCAGCGGTACTGGACTTGAAGCAGAGCCTCGAGTCCGACCTCGGCCGGGAACGTGACCTCATCCGCACTGACGAGCGTTTAGGGCACCGCTACGCGGGCCACCCACTGTTATTTGATGGCGAGCGACCAGTCGCTGAGCTGCCAGTTCCCCGTCTGGGCGAACACAACGACGAAATTTAGGAGGAAGCACATGTTTGGTGTATCTGACGACGAAAAGATGCTCATCGAAGCCGTCGAGGAGCTATCGAACGAAGTTCTGGAACCCCAGGCCGCGAAAACCGACGAAACCGAAGAGATTCCTCACGACGTCATCAAGGCGCTCGCGAACATGGGAGTCATGGGACTCAACCTGCCAGAAGAGTTCGGTGGCCCAGGAATCAGCTCTGTCGCGATGACCCACATGGTCGCTGCAATAGCTGGCGGATGTGGTTCGACCGCATCAATCGTCACCGCGCACTACTTGGCCACAGACTCTGTGCTGATTGGCGGAACGGACGAACAGAAGAACGCCTACCTGCCACGCGCTGCCAGTGGCGAAGTCATTGGTGCATTTGGTCTCACCGAGCCGGGTGCAGGCTCTAACCCAGCCGAAATGAGCACAAAAGCAGTGCGCACCGACAGCGGATGGCACCTCAAGGGAACCAAGCACTTCATCACGAACGCTGGGTTCGCTGACTTTGTCGTCGTGTACGCCATTACCGACCCCGAAGCCGGTCACCGCGGAATCTCGGCCTTCTTGGTTGA
The DNA here is from genome assembly GCA_902489185.1 of uncultured Brevibacterium sp. GTDB lineage: Bacteria > Actinomycetota > Actinomycetes > Actinomycetales > Brevibacteriaceae > Brevibacterium. The sequence goes on from CABTZC010000057.1 coordinate 4,458, forward strand.
CACCGCTAAGGTCGAAGGCATTGTGGTCGGTGGCCACGAAAAGACCATGGGATTGCGCGGATCACCCGTGTATGAAATCTCGTTCGACTGTGAACTGCCCGCAGACGCTCTTCTGGGTGAAGAAGGTCAGGGTTTCAAGACGGCCATGAAGGTCCTGGACCGAGGTCGTATCGAAGTTGCCGCGATGAGTATCGGTATTTCGCGCAAGGCAATGGAGCACGCTGTTGCATGGTCCAAGACTCGCCACATCAATGGCAAGCCCATTGCGGCTTTGCAAGCGATCGCTTTCAAACTTGCTGACATCTACGCGCGCTACCAGCAGGCGTTCCTCGTCACCATGGACGCCGCGCACTCACGTGACACGGGTGAAGACTTCACCATCAAGTCGGCAACCGCAAAGCTGGTGGCATCCGAAGCCGCTGCGTTCATCACGGACGAAGCTCTGCAGATCCACGGTGGTTACGGCTTCACCAGGGACTTCCCGCTCGAGCGCTATGCCCGTGACGTGCGTATCTTCCGGATTTACGAGGGCTCCTCAGAGATTCAGCGCACCATCATTGGGCGCCAGCTCACACGCTAGCTGAAGGAACGGCGAAGAAAACCTGAACGTCACGTGAAAATCACAAGGTTTTCTTATCGCGTGGTTGTTTCGCACGCTACTCGATGGAAACGTTAGTGACAGGTTGCTGATCGCAACTGTCCACGTAACACGAGGAGGACTAATGGGACTCGGAGACTTCGCAAACAAGGCAAAAGACGCAGTGAACAGCGAACAGGCTGAAGGCGTTACCGACGACGCACTCAACAAGGGTGCTGACTTCGCTAACGACAAGACCGGCGGCAAGTTCGAAGACCAGGTTAACCAGGGTCGCGACGCTGCTGACGGCCAGCTCGGAAACGAGTAAGAACACTCGTAATAACACAAGGGGCGGGAGCACATGCTCCCGCCCCTTGTGTTTTGTGTCTGGAGTCCTTACAGCTTTTCGACCGGTGCGTAACGCATGAGCAGACGTTTGGTTCCTTCTGAACCAAAGTCAACGTGTGCAACGGTTTTATCGCCTGAGCCTGTCACTTCGACGACGGTTCCCAAACCAAACGAGTCGTGCGAGAGCGTATCCCCGACTGCCACCTCGGGAACTTCCCTTTGCGGCCGTATCCGCGAACGTGACCTTCCAACGGAAGCCGCTGTGCGCCCTCCCGAGGTGTACCGCCCAGCTGACAGTGAACGATTAGCCGAGCTGGTCACGGGCGCAGTAACCGAACCAGTTGACTGCCAATCGATAAGTTCCGCAGGGATCTCCTGTAAGAACCTGCTGGGCGGGTTGTAGGACGACTGCCCCCACATTGACCGGGTTTCTGATCTTGACACAAACAGGCGCTGCATGGCCCGCGTGAGACCCACGTAGGCCAGGCGACGTTCTTCTGCCAGTTCCGTGGCACTCGTAAACGAGCGCTGATGTGGAAACGTGCCGTCTTCCAAACCGGTGAGGAACACCACGGGGAACTCCAGCCCCTTGGCGGTGTGCAACGTCATGAGAGTGATTTCGCCGGCATGTGAGTCGGGGACTGAGTCGGCGTCAGCGGTGAGCGAAACGCGTTCAAGGAAGTCGTCAAGGGTGGCCTCTGGCTGCGCGTGCTGGAAATCTTCAGCGACGGCAACCAATTCGGCAAGGTTGTCTACGCGCGACTCATCCTGTGGGTCGGTGCTGCGGTTCAACTCTTCCAAGTAGCCGGTCTGTTCCATGATCGCTTCAAGCACGCGAGACGGCTGCGCGCCCTGGCACGCCTCGAGCAGATCACCGAGGAGTTGGGTGAAGGCCTTGATCGGGCCCAGGGTGCGTTTTGTCATCCCGGGAGCCTCTTCCGCCCTGGTGAGCGCTTCATAAAAGCTGATGCGTTCGCGGTTCGCAAGTGCTGCGACAAGAGCTTCGCCACGATCTCCGATACCGCGTTTGGGCACGTTGAGAATACGGCGAAGATTCACGTCATCTGACGGGTTCGACAAAACGTGAGCGTAGGCCAGGACGTCCTTGATTTCCTTGCGCTCATAGAAGCGGGTTCCCCCAACAACCTTGTACGGAAGTCCTGCTCTCACCAGGGCATCTTCAATAGCTCGGGATTGAGCATTGGTGCGATAGAAAACAGCGAAGTCACCGTAAGTGAGATCCGATTCATCCATGAGTTCGTCGATCGTGTCAACGATGAACTGAGCTTCTGCATGTTCAGTAGATGCGACCCACCCCACCACTTTTTCACCACTGCCTTGGTCGGTCCACAGGTTCTTGTCGCGGCGGTCGTCGTTGTTCCGAATGACCGCGTTGGCAGCCGACAAAATGTTTTGCGTGGACCGGTAGTTCTGCTCCAGAACAATCGTTTGTGCGTGTGGGAAGTCTTTTTCAAACTCCACAATGTTGCGAACAGTGGCTCCACGAAACGCATAGATGGACTGGTCCGCATCACCCACCACCGTGAGATGGCCGGTGGGTTCAGGCAGGTCCGCTCCTGCTAGAACCCGGATCAAGGCATACTGTGCGGGGTTCGTGTCTTGATACTCGTCGACGAAAATGTGCGTGAAGCGTGCACGGTAGTTACGAGCGATTTCGGGATTGTGTGTGAGCAACCGCACGGTTTCCATAATGAGGTCGTCAAAGTCGTATGCGTTAGCGACGGCCAAACGTTCTTGATACCGGCTATACACCCGCGCGGTAGCCTGCTCTAACGGGTTGTTCTCCTGCGCTTTGACCTCGAAGTCTGCCGCGGTCACACATTCGTTCTTCAGGTTCGAAATGCGATTCCTCAGTGTCTTTGGAGCAAACTTTTTAGGGTCGAGATCGAGCTCCTTTGTCACCTGCGTAATGAGTCGCAACGAGTCCTGAGCGTCGTAAATGGAGAAATTGGATGTGCGGTCACGCGCCTCGCGTCGAAGAATGCGCACACACGCGGAGTGGAACGTAGAGATCCACATACCACGCGCACGTTCTCCCACAAGCGATGTGACGCGCTCCAGCATCTCTCGGGCAGCCTTGTTGGTAAATGTGATCGCAAGGATCTGCCCCGGATGTGCTTGCCCAGTAGCCAAGATGTGTGCGATCCGTCGTGTGAGAACAGTCGTTTTCCCTGATCCGGCTCCTGCGACGATCAGGAGCGCCGAGCCCGAATGCGTCACGGCTTGCCGCTGTTGAGGGTTGAGGTTCTCCAAAAGTTCTTCTTGGCTGGGCGTGGTGTTGGCTGCCGGATTTTCGGTTTCTGAGGCGGATTGCGAATCAAGAAAATCAAAGTTCATGATGTTTCACTTTTAAGCGACTGGGAGTTAATACACAAACGAGCGACACCATGCGGGTGCCGCTCGTTGAAACGCAGACTGTTACTGAATTACCACTGCAATGATGACTGCGAGGATTGCGAACGCACCAGTTAGATGAGCCATTGTGGCTGACGGTTGTGGACCGTGGGCCTGGTCGTGAGCTTTCTGTTTGCGGTTACCAATAAACGCGAACACGGTTACCAGAATCGCCAGAACCAGTTTGATTCCGATCTTCATGTGGTTGGGGCTCCCCATAGCTTCAGCGATACCCGCAAGGGCCAGACCGGTCACCAATTGCATAAACGAAGCGTGCAACATGCCCGCCACAACACGTGGCGAACGCATGTAAGTAAAGTAGCCGCCAACGATGATAGCCATGCCGACAAGGTGCAAAACAACCAAAATGCTACGCAGAATTTCCATGTTGCCCATCTTAATGGCAAGATAGAGAAGCCCGTTCATCGTATGAACAATCCGCCCTGGTGTAATGGCAGCACGCCGGCCTTTGGAGCCGTGCAGTCTAGGTTCGAATCCTAGGGGCGGAGCTAGCGCCGCTAGTTCAAGGAGTGCACATGACGCAGCAGTCGCCCGCTGCCGTAATCGTTCTCGCCGCTGGAGCGGGAACCCGTATGAAGTCCTCCACGCCCAAAGTGATGCACCCGATTGGTGGTCGGTCACTGTTGCACCACGCCGTCGACGCGGCCGCCGGTGTCAACCCCGATCACCTGGTTGTCGTTTTGCGCCACGAACGTGACCGTGTGGGTGAGCACGTTGCTCACATTGCCCAGGAACGCGAATGCGCGGTGCTGGTAGCTGACCAGGATGATGTTCCGGGCACCGGACGCGCAGTCGAATGTGCACTCACGCAACTCCCACAGGACCTCACGGGAACGGTCGTCGTCACTTACGGGGATGTCCCTCTTTTGGAAGCCCAAACGATTCACGACCTGGTTGCTTTCCATGAAGAACACTCCAATGCAGTCACGGTGCTTTCTGCCCACGTGAAGGAACCTCACGGATACGGTCGCATCGTGCGTGACGCAACGGGGACGCTCGAAAAGATTGTGGAAGAAAAAGACGCCACTGAGCAAGAACGCGCGATCACCGAGATTAACTCGGGAATCTACGCGTTTGATGCAGGAGTCCTGCGTTCGTCCTTGTCCGTGGTTGGCACTGACAACGCTCAGGGCGAAAAGTACCTTACGGATGTCATTGGTATTGCGCGTTCGCAAGGATCGGCAGTTGCCGCTTTGGCCACTGAAGACGTGTGGCAGGTTGAGGGTGCGAATGACCGCGTCCAGCTTGCAGCGCTTGGAAAAGAGCTCAACCGGCGCACCGTCGAGAAATGGATGCGTGCGGGCGTTACGGTCGTGGACCCTGACACCACGTGGATCGACTCCGATGTGACTTTGAACCCGGACGTCACAATCCTGCCTGGCGTCCAGCTTCACGGAGCGTGCGAAATTGCTTCTGGGGCTGTGATCGGCCCGGACACCACACTGGCAGATACCGAGGTGGGAGAAGGCGCGCACGTGATCCGGACTCA
>CABTZC010000058.1 GCA_902489185.1 uncultured Brevibacterium sp.
CGGCATAGGAGATGGGAGTTGTGGCGGGAGTTCAGCCGTGTGCCCTCCCAATCTGCCGCCGGACACTCCCGCCAGGGAAAGCGCGAACCCGACGTCCCCGCCGGTCTTGCACTGAACAACCTGCCGGACATCGTGGAGAAGCTACTGCTCGAATCGGTTGAACCTGAAGCCGCCGAGGGTGCTATCGACGTCACGTCGATGAGCAGGTACGAAGCCTCGGCAGCAACCATGACCCCGGAGCGCGCAGCCCTTGCGCGCACCGCACTTCTGTGGATGGTCGTGGCGCTCGTCGGGTTTATTGGGATCGTGCTCGGTGCGCTCGTGGCACTCAACATCAACCCGATTGCGTGGGCCGGTGTCGTGGTCGCGGCGGTGATCTTTGGGTTCTCGCTATACCGCATCAACGCCTTGTTAGCGAGACGAAAATGACACAGGTCGTGGTGTTGGACTACGGGTCGGGAAACGTCAGATCCGCGGTGCGCGCGCTCGAATCCGCCGGTGCGCACGTCACGCTCACCGGTGATCGAAACGCTGCACTGGACGCAGATGGCCTGCTGATCCCAGGGGTCGGAGCTTTCAGCGCCGTCATGGATGCGCTCGAACGCGTAGGTGGCCACGACATTGTGCGCACACGCCACCAGCAGAATAAACCCACTCTGGGTATTTGCGTGGGCCAGCAGATCCTCTTCCAGTCCGGAACAGAGCACGGGATAACCACCTCGGGAGTGGCACTGTGGCCGGGCACGGTCACTCACCTCAACGCCCCAGTCGTTCCACACATGGGGTGGAACACCGTGACCCCAGCTCAAGGGTCAGCAATGTTCGCAGGTGTCGAACACGAACACTTCTACTTCGTCCACTCATACGCAGCACACGCGCCCGTGCCCGGAGCGCTCAACACCACATGCACCCACGGCGAAAACTTCATCGCCGCCGTGGAAGACGGGCCCACCTGGGCCACCCAGTTCCACCCAGAAAAGTCGGGGGACGCGGGACTCACACTTTTAACAAACTGGCTGAAGCACGTTCGCAGCAAGGAGAATCAATGACCAACCTCGTAGACTCAGCGAAACTCACCCTTCTTCCCGCCGTTGACGTAGCCGACGGGCGCGCGGTCCGCCTGGTGCAGGGCGAAGCGGGGACGGAAACCGAATACGGTTCACCTATCGAAGTTGCCGGCACGTTCGAAGAACAAGGTGCCGAATGGATTCACCTCGTGGATCTCGACGCGGCGTTTGGGCGCGGGTCCAACCAGAAGCTGCTCGAACAGGTGACAAAGTCCCTGTCTATCAAGGTCGAAGTGTCGGGCGGAATCCGCGATACTGAAAGCCTGGAGCGTGCGCTCGACACGGGTGCCGAACGCGTCAACATCGGTACTGCGGCGCTTGAAAACCCTGAGTGGACCGCGCAGGTGATCAACGAGTTCGGCGACAAGGTGGCGGTTGGTCTGGACGTGCGTGGAACCACGCTGGCAGCTCGCGGATGGACCCGTGACGGCGGCGACCTGTGGGAAGTTCTGGCGGCGCTGGAAGAAGCCGGATGCTCGCGGTACGTGGTCACCGACGTCACCAAGGACGGCACCCTGCGCGGGCCTAACACGGACCTGCTCAAGCAGATCGCGGAAAAGACCCAGAAGCCAATCGTTGCGTCAGGTGGAATCGCGTCGCTTGATGACATTGCTGCGTTGCGAGAGCTGGTTCCATCAGGTGTCGACTCAGCGATCGTGGGGAAGGCACTATACGCCGGGAAGTTCACACTCCCTGAAGCTCTGGACGTCGCCAGCGAATGAGCCACGAAAACCAGGGGAAGAACACAGCCGATTCCGCTGGAACACCGTGGGCTGGACGCGACCTCAAACCCAACCCGTTTTCCGGTGACACGGGGGAGGCAGACCAAGCGCTCCTCGACGCCCTCGACGCAGTACACGCGAGCCCTTTTGAACCCGCGTTGCACCAAAAAGTCATTGGGGCGCTACGCGAAAAACGCGTGTACGCGCCGGTGCTACCAACGGCCGTCGAGCACACCACTGATGAACGCGGGCTGGTACACGACAACAAGAGCGAGATGGCCATGGTCAGGCTGGCGGCCGCCGACGGTCGTGAATGCACCCCAGCCTTTACCGGGATCCCGGCGTTGACGGCGTGGCATGGAAAGGCCCGGCCGGTGCCCACGCAGGCGGAACGCTTGGGAGCTGCTGCCGTGGAAGAAGGCGCGCAACTGGTGGTGCTCGATCCAGGAAGTGAGCGTGCTTTCCTGATCCGCAGGCCAGCGCTGTGGGCGTGGTTGCAAGGGTTGGACTGGACGCCAGCGTGGGCTAACCCGCAGGTGGTGAACGCTGTAGGTCAGGTTGCCGGCCACCACGGCTGGATTGAATCAGTGGCCGTGGGCGTGGGGTCAGCGAACGTGGTGACATCCGGGCCCGAGGTGTCCCTCACCGTCCGTGTGAACCGCGAGCCCCAGCCGGAAGAAGTCCAGGCGTTTAACGTGGAATTGAGTCAAACCGAGCAGGTTGTTGAGCTGGTTGACTCGCTCACCATGAGTTTTACTGACGCTCAGCGCGCGTAGCGGTCACCACGGACTCCACGCGTGCGCCCAGTTCGGCGTCAACGTTGCGCCAGTACTGGAAGATGCGGGGGAGTAGCTGGTCGTCGGTCACCGCCATGACGTGACCGGCAATGTTACCCACGAGGCGGTCGCGTGCGGCGTCGTCGAGGACGTTGCGCACCAGGTCGCCTGCCTGGTTGAAGTCCCCGTCGTTCTCACGCAACGTGGCGGCTGCGCGGACTGCGTCACCGGAGAACGCGGTGATGTTCTGTTCCGTGACCCGTTGTGGGTCAGCCTGTGGGCCACCGGAGGTGTTGGTTGCGTATTCGCCCATCTCCTTGGGGTAGTTTTCATGCGTCATGGCGCCGTCGCGGCTGTAGCTACGTTTGGTGGCTGCGCGTGGTTTGTTGACGGGCAGTTGTGCGTAGTTGGGGCCGATCCGGTGACGGTGCGTGTCCGGGTAGCTGAACAGGCGACCCATGAGCATTTTGTCTGGTGACAGTCCGGTTCCGGGCACCAGTGAGGACGGGGAGAACGCGGCCTGCTCAATTTCAGCGAAGAAGTCTTCCGGGTTGCGGTTAAGCGTCAAGGTGCCCACCTTGATGCGTGGGTAGTCCTTCTTCGACACGGTCTTGGTGACGTCGAAAATGTTGGTGTGGTAGTTCAGGCCCTCTTCATATGGGATCACCTGAACTTCGAGGTCCCAGCTGGGGAAGTTGCCGTCTTGGATCGCTTCGAAAAGGTCGCGGCGGTGGAAGTCGGCGTCCACGCTGGCCATCTGGTCGGCTTCGTCTTGGGAGAAGCCTTCGTGGCCGTACTTTTCAATGAATGCGGACTTCTGCTGTGAAATGAAGTGGTACTTGATCCAAAAGCGCTCGCCTTGTTCGTTGATCCACTGGAACGTGTGCGATCCGTATCCGTTCTGTTCGCGCCACGAACGTGGGACACCCCGGTCACCCATGAGGTACGTGACCTGGTGGGCTGAGGCGGGGTTCTGGGTCCAGAAGTCCCACTGCATGGTGTTGTCACGGAGGCCAGAGTCTGACCTGCGTTTCTGCGAATGAATAAAGTCGGGGAACTGGATTGCGTCACGAATAAAGAACACTGGGGTGTTGTTGCCAACGATGTCCAGGTTGCCTTCGGTGGTGTAAAACTTCAGCGCGAACCCGCGAGGGTCGCGCCACGTGTCAGGCGAGCCCTGCTCACCGGCCACAGTCGAAAACCGGGCTAACACCTCGGTCTTAGTGCCTGGCTGAAACACGGCCGCGCGAGTGAAAGACGACACGTCTTCAGTCACGGTGAACGTTCCAAACGCGCCACCGCCCTTCGCGTGGACGACGCGTTCAGGCACGCGCTCGCGGTCAAAGTGGGCGAGTTTCTCGATCAGGTAGTGGTCTTGGAGGAGAATCGGGCCGTCGGGGCCCAGAGACAAAGAGTGTCGGTCCGAACCAACGGGAATGCCAAAGTCATTGGTCGTGAAGTTGTCCATGAACTCTCCTGTTGGTGGCTAGACCATTTTCGCGCGAACGAGTCTACCAGCGGAGCGATGACGGTTGCATGTTCGTGAGCGAAGCAATGTCGATGTGTGAGATGCACTGAACGGTCGTTCCAAAATCGGTGTACTGAGAGTAAGATCACACCATGGAATTTCGACGAACGAGCCTTTCGGAGCCGATTCCGCCGTCGACGCACTACGCCGACGAGATCGCACGCACCACCGCGGAACGTGCTGCGCAGCAGACCTACGAACCACCTCGGGGTGGGGGAGCGCCTGATGTGTTTGCGCAGGTGGTTAGGCAGGAGCTGGACGCGGTGACCGGTGATCTTCACCAGTTGTCCGCGCGGATTCACCAGTTGGCTGAGACCGCGTTTGAGGAGCGGGAAAGTGCTCAGGCGATCGTTGAGTTGCTGCGGGCGCACGGCATCGACGCCCAGACGGGAGTGTATGGAGTGGAAACCTCCGTGCTCGCCCAGGTAGGTGGAGATGCCGGGGCCGAGGTGGCTGACGGGAAGGCCGGTCGCACCATTGGCATCCTGGCAGAGTATGACGCGTTGCCGGAGATTGGTCACGCGTGCGGACATAACGTCATTTGTGCCACCGGGGTTGGGGCCTTCTTGGTGCTGGCCCGAGCGCATGCTAAGGCACAATTGCCGGGAAAGGTGGTCCTGCTGGGCACGCCCGCCGAGGAGGGGCACACCGGCAAGGAGTATATGGCGCGGGAGGGTGCATTCGACTCGCTTGACGCGGCCATCATGTTGCACGGGTACGGATACGACTGCGCCGACCAAGTATGGCTGGGCCGTCGTACGCTCACGGTGACGTACAAAGGGGTGCCGGCGCACGCCTCGGCGCAACCCTTCATGGGGCGTAACGCGTTGGACGCGGCGAACTTGTTCTACCAGGGGCTAGGACTCCTCAGGCAGCAGATGCCGCCGATTGACCGGATCCACGCGGTTATTTCGGAAGGTGGCACGCGCCCGTCGATCATTACCGAGGAAGCGCAGGTGCAGGTGTACGTGCGGTCGAAGTTCCCGGAGACGCTCAAAGACTTGTCGGAACGTGTGCATGACGTGGCGCAAGGCGCGGCGTTGATGACAGGTACTGCGGTCGAACTGCAGTGGGATGTGCACCCGCCGAGCCTGCCTATCCGTGCTAACCAGCCACTGACCGATAGGTGGGTGAAGCACCAAAATACGGTGGGGCGACAGCCGTTGCCGGCCGGTGTGCTTGACGAATCGATTGCCGCGTCGACGGACTTTGGGAACGTGTCGTATCGCGTGCCAGGGATCCACCCGTTGCTCAAAATTTCAGACGAGTCGGTGGCTTTGCACACGCGGGCGTTCGAGGTGGCCTCCGGGTCTGATACCGGCCGTAAAGGCGTTGTGGACGGGGCATATGGCCTGGCGATGACGGCGGTTGACTTTTTGTTTGACGACGAGCTCGCAGCCAGCGTGCTTGAAGACTTTGAAGCCGCCGGCGGGCGGATGGACGTTCCCAACTTCTTTAACTAGAAATTCCTTAACCAAAGATCAACAAACCTTGGAGACACAATGAGTAGTGCCACCAACTCGGCTAAAGACGCCAAGCCTTCGCTGTCTGTGCGAATGCTCGAAGGTGTCGAGAAAGTCGGAAATAAACTTCCTGAACCGTTCACGCTGTTCCTGGTTCTTTTCCTCATTACTGGAGTCGTGTCCACCGCCATGGCGATGGCCGGTGTGTCCGTTGAGGTGCCAGGAAAAGAAGGCCCCGAAACCATTGCGATTAAGGGCCTGTTCACGGGTGAGGGACTGTCGTGGTTCACCACGATGCTGGGCGATAACTACATCGGCTTCCCGCCGCTGGTGACCGTTCTGCCGATTCTGCTGGCCGTGGGTGTGGCCGAAAAGACCGGAATGCTCGCGGCCATGGTGCGCGTGGCGTTCGGATCTTCGCCGCGCTGGTTGCTGCCATACGCTGTCGGGATCGTGGGTGTGACCGGTTCCATTATGGCTGATTCGGCGTTCGTGGTGATCCCGCCACTGGCCGCTCTGGTGTTCAAGGCGGCGGGTCGTCACCCGGTGGCTGGTCTGCTGGGAGGGTTCGCGGCAGTGGGTGCCGGTTACTCTACTGCACTCGTACCCACGTCACTGGACGCTCTGTTCGCGGGAATTACCACCTCGGTCATGAACACCCTGCCGGGGCAGGAGTACGCGGCGGTGAACCCGGTGTCCAACTACTGGTTCAACATTGCGTCGTCGGTTGCGCTGGCGATTGTGTGTGGGTTCATCATTTCCCGGGTGCTGGAGCCGCAGCTTGAGCGCATCAACTCTCCGCGCGAAAAGGTCGAAGAAGCCGAAGCTGCCGAAGGTGAGGGCGAGGAACTCTCGCAGTACCTGAACCCGGCCGAAAAGAAGGCCCTGATTGCGTCGCTGATTTTCGGAGCGATTCTGACGGTGATCATGGTGTGGGCCGTGATGATTCCGAACTCGCCGTGGCGAAATGAAGAGGGCGCGTTCCTGCCTAAGTCGCCACTGCTGTCGTCGATCGCGTTTATTGTGTTCATCTACTTCATGGGGATGGGTGTGGTCTACGGTGTGGTCGTTAAGACTGTCACCAAGATGGCCGACGTCGTGGACATGATGGGCAAGGCGCTCATCGACATGATTAGCTTCCTGGTGCTGGCGTTCATTTTGGGGCAGTTCATTGCGCTGTTTAACTGGACGGGAATTGGGTCGTGGATTGCGGTGACTGGTGCTGAGGGGCTCAAGGCCGCGAACCTGACCGGGTTCCCCGTGATCATTGGCTTCATCCTGTTGGCCAGTGTGTTGAACCTGTTCATTATTTCCGGTTCGTCCATGTGGACGATCATGGCTGGTGTGTTCGTGCCCATGTTCGCTCTGATTGGGTTGGAGCCGGCGTTTGTGCAGGCGGCGTTCCGTGTGGGTGACTCGGCGACGCAGGTGATTACGCCACTGAACCCGTACATGATTGTGATTCTGGGGCTGTTGCGTAGGTACGAGCCCGAGGCGGGAATCGGTACCTTGGTTTCGCGCATGCTGCCGTTTGTGATTCCGTTCTGGATTACGTGGGCGGCGTTGCTTGCGATTTGGTACTTCCTGGATCTTCCGCTGGGGCCAGGAAACGGAATCTTCCTGTAGGGCCAAGTTGTTGTAGAACGTGCAAGGGCGTCTCCTGTTAGGGGAGGCGCCCTTTGTGTTGTTGGCCGAGGTGGTTGAGCTTCTTCTGGTGGAGTAACGTCCGGCTGGGGAGTAGGCGCAGGCTTGGTGCGTCATGGCGCGAACGTCTAGAAATCCGAACCAGAATGCCTCGCCCTATCAAAACGGCAACGGAGCCGTCATAGTCGTCTACGAACTTCGTCTTGGTGCTCACAACGAGGTTCGTTGTCTCCTTAACAACTGAGTGCTTGTCGTTTCCTTCACTAAACACTCGTTCGAAAATAAATCGAAATAAAATGAACAAAACCCTTGACTCTTGCGTTCGAACACAAATAGAATAGGGGTATGTAAAGGAGGTGACACCGCATGACCGCAACAGATCACCATGTATGCAATGACGTGTATGAGGGGCCGGCTGTTGAGCTGTTCGAAGCAGTTAAGGACGCCACGCGGATCATGGATGAAGTGCGGGTGAAACAAGCCGAAGCTGTTGCTGCTTTGATCAGCGCTCACATTGTGCCGTTGGATGATTTCACCGGTGGCATGCACGCAGTGTTCACCTCTAACCCTGGTGCTGGCCCGCTGGTTACTAACGGGAAGGCGGGGCAAAGCTCCAACGTGGGTGGGGTTTCATGCTCAGCTTCGGGTTCGTCTTCTGCTTTCGGGCCGGTGACTGCTTCTCATGCGGGTGCTCGGGTTGTTTCTGCGGACGGTCCGCGCGCCACTGTTGGTGTGGATGATGTGGTGGCGTGTGTGGCTTTGCCTTCGGGTGAAGTGGCAATGGTTGCCAGTGTCGAACGGGTACCTGGTGAACTGCCTACTCCGACTGAGGGCGTGTTGGCGAAAATCTTGGATTGTACGCGTGCCCAGGTGGTGACCCAGGTGCGGAGGATCATGACGGCTGTGGTGCTCATGCCTAAACTCTGGTCACTGGCCAAACGGGGTGTGATCGGGTTTGACAGGGTGTTGTATACGGCTAGCCGAGTTGGTCGTGCTGGGGTGTGTGTCCCGGTGTTTGATGACATGCTCACCAGTAAACGGGTGAACGTGGCGTGGAAAACCTACCGGCGGCATGTCACTGAAGTGCTTGCTATGCTCACCACCCCTGAAACCCGGGCGGTGAACGCGCACCGTCACCGGTCGGTGTCGTATTGGGTCAATGATGACGGTACGGCGACACTGTCGTTGACGGGGCCTGTGTTGGAGATGGAGGCGTTTTATCAGCGTGTACGCGGGACTGCCAGAGCGATCATGTCAAACCATATAGAACCTTTCACTGCCACGTTGACGGATGAACAACAAGCCCTGTTCTTCACCGAAAACAACGGGGAAGTTTCTGAAGTGCGGGTGGGTGATTTGGGTCGGGTTGAGGTTGATGATGATCGGATTATCGACCAACTCATCCTGGATCTGATCCTGGGAGCGAAACCCTCAACAAAACTCCGCGCCAGAGTGGTGCGTACAGGTAAACGGGCACCGATCAAAGTTACCTACACCAAACCAGATAGCCCGAGTGCGGATGATGCTGAAGTGATTCTCGAAAACGGCACTCGCATCCAAACCGGAAACGCTGCAGGCGCGCAAGCCCAAACCGGAAGCGCTGCAGGTGCTGACGCAGACATTGCTGATGCTTCTGGGGCGGGCGATGCAGTTGGTTCTGTGTGGGCTGAGAAGTGTGAAGCCCGTCAGGCTGAGGACGTGTACGAGCTTGAGTTGTGCGTGTCCATGCCCGAGAAAGAAGAATGGCTCAAGTCCCAAGCCAGCATTAACCTCACAGTCCCGGTGCTGCACTTCCTCATGAACAACCCACCACCAGGCACGGAACGAAGGCCCAGCGGAAACGAAAAACAAAACCCCGAAGAAGACAAACCTGAGAAACACAGACCTAAAGAGCGAAGATCTGAAACTCATCAAGACTTCGGTAGGCATAGAGCAGAAGAGCACGGGTTCACTTCGTTGGATTTTGGGTTGCCTGTCACGGTGGACCCGGATGCGCGGGTTCCGGTGATGATGAATAACCGGGTGCCGTTAGATGCTCAGACTGCTGATGAGGTGATTGCGCGGGCGAAGTGGGTGTACCGGATGTTCACCGACC
>CABTZC010000059.1 GCA_902489185.1 uncultured Brevibacterium sp.
CACGGGCACCCGGACCACATTCTGGGGCTCCCGAACTTCTACGAAGAGTTCGGTGTTATGCCCACGTACCTGCATACTGACGACGTGTACCGGGTGGAGCGCCCCGCTGACACAATGAACCCGCAGTTCAAGGCAATGCTCGCGCCGCTTGTTGCGCAGTGGGAGGTTCCCCAGGTGCAGCGTTTTAACGACGGCGATGTTCTGCAGCTTGCCGGTTTGGATATTCGGATCGTTCACACACCGGGCCACACCGAAGGCTCGTGCGTGTTCGAAGTGACGGAGGGAAGCGAGTCTCTGCTGTTCACCGGTGATGTCTTGTTTGCCGGTTCGATTGGGCGCGTGGACTTGCCTGGCGGTGACCCGGAAGCCATGCAGCGGTCCTTGGAGATCGTCAAGGGGCTTGCGAGCCAGCCGGTGTATCCGGGCCACGGTCCTGCTACGCGGCTTGACCACGAAAAGCGCGTGAACCCGTTTTTGTAACCGCCACGCGCTCTCATCGCGAGCACTGACATAATGGGTGTGGCCAGAAATCTGGGCATATAAGGAGTTAGTACTGTGGCAACCGCCAAACTTTCAGGTTTTCCCGAATGGTTACCCGCCGATCGCGCTGTTGAAGAACGGATCATCGATCTTCTCAAGCACACGTTTGAGCTCAACGGTTTCGCTGGGATCCATACCCGTGCGGTTGAACCACTGTCAGCCTTGGCTAAAGACGGTGAGATCGACAAAGAAATTTTCGCTGTGTCGCGTCTGCACTCGGAAGGTGCCGAAAAAAACCCCATGGGGTTGCACTTCGATCTCACGGTTCCCACTGCGCGTTACGTGGTGGAAAACGCCGGTCACTTGAATTTCCCGTTTAAGCGGTATCAGATCCAGCCAGTGTGGCGTGGAGAGCGGCCCCAGGACGGCCGTTACCGCGAGTTCATCCAGGCCGACATTGATGTGATCGGCGAAGACACTCTGCCTGAGCACTTCGAATACGAAGTGCCGTTGGTCATTGTGCAGGCGTTTGATGCTCTGGGTGAGTTGGGAGTGCCGCCGGTGAAGGTGGTTGCGAACAACCGCAAGCTCATTGAGGGATTTGCCCGAGGTGTGGGTCTGGAAAACATCACCGCGGTCCTGCGCTGTATCGACAAGTACGACAAGATTGGCCCGCAACGGGTAGCCGAACTTCTGCAGGAGGAGGCGGGGGCCACCTCGGCTCAGGCGGAGGCCTGCCTCAAACTGGCAGACATTGAGTCTTCAACGGCGGAGTTCGCAGACAGGGTGGCGGCGTTGGGTGTCAGCAACGACATGCTGAACGAAGGCGTGGAAGCGCTGGTGAAGCTCATTGACCAGGCGCACGCGCAGTCGCCCGGGTCGGTGGTGGCGCAGTTAAAGATCGCCCGAGGTCTGGATTACTACACGGGTACCGTGTATGAGACCTTGCTGCAGGGGCACGAGTCCTTGGGGTCGGTGGCTTCAGGTGGTCGCTATGATGCGTTGGCGCGCACGGACAAGCGCGTGTATCCGGGCGTGGGAATGTCTATTGGGGTGTCGCGGTTGATGTCGCGGTTGATCGGTAAGGACCGGGTGCTCACAGCAACGCGCGAGGTGCCCACGGCTGTTCTGGTGGCAGTGACCAATGAAGAGACACGCGCGGAAGCTAACAACGTGGCGCGGGCCTTGCGTGAGCGGGGGA
The DNA here is from genome assembly GCA_902489185.1 of uncultured Brevibacterium sp. Taxonomy (GTDB): domain Bacteria; phylum Actinomycetota; class Actinomycetes; order Actinomycetales; family Brevibacteriaceae; genus Brevibacterium. The sequence goes on from CABTZC010000059.1 coordinate 1,682, forward strand.
TTCCTGCCGATGTGTCGCCGGTGGCGTCGAAGTTCGGCAAGCAGATCAAGTTTGCGGACAAGCGGGGGATCCCGTTCGTGTGGTTTACCGACGGCGAGTCAGGGCACGAAGTGAAGGACATTCGTTCAGGCAAGCAGGAATCTGCGGCCGCTGACGAGTGGCTTCCACCGTCTGCGGACCTGTGGCCACAGGTTGTGCGGGTGGTGTAGGGCTGGCTGTTCTGGCTGGTTGCCTGGCTCGGTGGCTACTCCGGGTCTGGGGCCAGCGAGCCGTCGGGCGCGATGTGCTCGAACATCTGGGTGACCATGGTGACCACGTGCGGGTCATCGACCACGTAGTAGATGCGGCGGCCGTCGCGCCTGGAGGACACGAGCCCGGCGAGGCGCATTTTGGCCAGGTGCTGGCTGATGGATTGGACCGAAGTGCCGGTCGCCTCGGCAAGTCCCGTCACGTCGTACTCGTTGTGGGTGAGAAACCACACGGTGAGTAGGCGGGTGGGCGAGGAGAGCATGCGGAAGGTTTCGGCCGCCACCTGCACTTGTGCTGAGGTGGGGTTGTCAACGGCCTCGGGTGGAGTTTCCATGCCTTCTCCTGGTTCGGGATTCATCCTGGACTAACCTAGGATGTGAATACTGACTTTTCTACTCTAGGAGACTCTTCGGTGCTACGTACTCACGAAGCTGGAAGCTTGCGTACTGACCACGTCGATCAGACGGTGACTGTGACTGGTTGGGTCGATCGTCGCCGCGACCACGGTGGTGTGGCGTTTATTGATCTGCGTGACGCGTCGGGCATTGTTCAGGTCGTGGTTCACGAAGACGTTGCCGATGAACTGAAAAACGAAACGGTCGTCAAGGTCACTGGAACGGTGAAGCCACGTCCGGAAGGCAACACGAACGACGCATTGCCCACGGGTGAGATCGAGGTTGTGGATACCGACGTCGAGATTCTTGCGCAGTCGGCAGCACTTCCGTTCCAGGTGTCCGAGCACGCGGAAGACTCCAAGGTGGGCGAGGAAACACGCCTGAAGTACCGGTATTTGGATCTGCGTCGCCCGGCCTCGGGCAATGTGCTGCGTTTGCGTTCGGATGTCAACAAGACGGCTCGCCAGGTGCTGGACAAGCACAAGTTCATTGAAATTGAAACTCCTACGCTGACGCGTTCAACGCCAGAAGGCGCGCGTGACTTTGTGGTGCCTGCGCGTCTGAAGCCGGGTTCGTGGTACGCGTTGCCACAGTCGCCGCAGCTGTTCAAGCAGCTGTTGCAGGTGGCTGGCATGGAACGCTACTACCAGATCGCGCGTTGCTACCGTGACGAGGACTTCCGTGCCGACCGTCAGCCTGAGTTCACGCAGTTGGACATTGAGGCCAGCTTCGTGGAGCAGGAGGACATCATCGCGCTGGCTGAAGAGATCCTGGTTGAGCTGTGGAAGCTCATCGACGTGGAGATTCCTACGCCCATTGAGCGCATGACGTACAAAGACGCCATGGAGAAGTACGGAACCGACAAGCCGGACCTGCGGTTCGGCCTGCCGCTGACGGACCTCACGGAGTACTTCGAAGGAACTGGGTTCCGCGTGTTCCAGGCGCCGTACGTGGGTGCGGTCGTGTACCCGGGTGGAGCGTCGCTGCCTCGTCGCCAGTTCGATGCGTGGCAGGAATGGGCCAAGCAGCGCGGGGCTAAGGGTCTGGCATACGTACAGGTGGGCGAAGACGGCACGCTGGGCGGTCCGGTGGCTAAGAACCTGTCGGATGAAGAAAAGAACGGTTTGGCGGCCGCTGTTGGCGCCAACCCGGGTGACGCGATCTTTTTCGCAGCCGGTAAGGCCACGGACTCGCGTGCGCTGCTGGGTGCCGCGCGCGTTGAGATCGGTGAGCGCACAGGCCTCATTCAGGAGGGCGACTGGTCGTTCGTGTGGGTCGTGGATGCGCCCATGTTCGAACCGGCCGAGGACGCAGTGGCTGCCGGTGACGTGGCAGTGGGCGACGGTAAATGGACGGCGGTCCACCACGCGTTCACCGCGCCTAAGCCAGAGTTTGCGGACACGTTCGACACGGACCCGGGTTCGGCGTTGGCGTACGCGTACGACATCGTGTGCAACGGTAACGAGATCGGTGGTGGGTCGATCCGTATCCACCGTCCAGACGTCCAGGAACGCGTGTTCAAGGTCATGGGGATCAGCGAGGAGGACGCGCAAGAGAAGTTCGGCTTCTTGCTGGACGCGTTCAAGTTCGGTGCACCTCCGCACGGTGGTATTGCGTTCGGGTGGGACCGTTTGGTGTCACTGCTGGCGGGTACCGAATCGATTCGCGACACGATTGCGTTCCCCAAGTCGGGTAACGGGTACGACCCGCTTACGGCTGCGCCTGCTCCGATTACGGACCAGCAGCGTAAGGAAGCGGGCGTGGACTACACGCCGGAAGACGACGAATAAGAGTGGATCTTTTTGACGACGCGGCCGGGGGATCGGTGCTTGATCCCCTGGCCGTTCGTATGCGCCCGCGCTCCATTGACGAACTCGTGGGGCAGGATCATCTGACGTTTAAGGGTTCGCCACTGAGGCAACTCGCCGAGTCGGACCCGCGCGGGGTAGCTGGGGCCACCTCGGTCATTTTGTACGGCCCGCCCGGGGTGGGGAAGACCACCATTGCGCATGCGGTGTCCCACGCCGAGGGGCGACGGTTCGTGGAGTTGTCAGCGATCACTGCGGGTGTGAAGGACGTGCGCGAGGTGATCGAGAACGCCAGGCGCGACCGGGAGATGCGCGGGCTCACCACGGTGTTGTTCTTGGATGAGATACATAGGTTTTCCAAGGCGCAGCAAGACGCGTTGTTGCCGGCGGTGGAGAACCGGTTGGTGGTGTTGGTGGCGGCGACGACGGAAAATCCGTCGTTTTCGGTGATTGCGCCGTTGGTGTCGCGGTCCTTGGTGTTGCAACTCAAACCGTTGACGGAGGAGCACCTGCGTACGTTGGTGACGCGCGCGGTGTCGGACCCGCGGGGTCTGGCGGGGCAGTTCGAGCTGTCCGAGGAGGCGCTCGACTACATCGTGTCGGTCGCCAGCGGGGATGCACGCAGGTCGTTGACCGTGCTGGAAGCGGCGGCCGCCTCGGCGAAGGCTGAGGGGGACGCGGGCACTGAGGGTGACGGCACGGGCGCTGGGGCGCCCGTGATTGAGGAGAGGCACGCGGCCGAGGCGGCCCAGGCTGCCGTTGTCCGGTACGACCGGGCGGGGGACCAGCACTATGACGTGATTAGTGCGTTTATTAAGTCGATTCGGGGTTCGGACCCGGATGCGGCGTTGCACTATTTGGCGCGCATGATTTCAGCGGGTGAGGACCCGCGGTTCATTTGTCGGCGCGTGGTGATTGCTGCGTCGGAGGACATTGGCATGGCCGATCCGAACGCGTTGACGGTGGCGGTGTCCGCGCAGACGGCGGTGGAGAGGGTCGGGATGCCGGAGGGTCGGATTCCGTTGGCGCAAGCGGTGGTGTATTTGGCGTTGGCGCCTAAGTCGAATGCTGCGTACATGGGGATTAACAAGGCGCTGGCCGATGTGAAGGCCGGCAAGTCGGGTGAGGTGCCGCCGCATTTGCGGGACGCGCACTACCCGGGTGCCAAGGGGCTGGGGCACGGCGTGGGGTATAAGTACTCGCACGACTTCCCGCATTCGGTGTCGCCGCAGCAGTATTTGCCGGATTCGTTGGTGGGCACGCAGTACTACGACCCCACCGACAACGGTTACGAAAAGGGCATGGCGGAACGGCTGGCGATCCTGCAGCAGTTGCGGGAGCCTAAGTAGCGGGCAGTACTAGGCTTCGCTTGCGTCGTCACTGGCGCCGTACTTTTCGAGCGCCCGTTGCCGGCGCAGGGCCAGCGGGATCCCGCGGAGTTGGACGCGCTCCAGGTGGGTGGCGTCGTAGTCGTTTTTCACGTGGGGTGTGTTCAGTGTGTACAGGGCGGCGTCGATGAGTGCCTGTGGGGAGTCGGGGTTTTCGAGAACGCGCAGTGCGCGGTCCAGTGCCTGGTGGTGGTCGTAGCCCCACAGGGGCTGTTCGGGGACGACGACGGACATGAGGATGTGTTCGCGGTCCGCGGTGAGTTTGAGATCGGTGAACGTGGGGTCTTCGACGAGTTCCAGGGCTTCTGTGCGCGGATCGGTTCCCCGGGCGCGGGCGCGTGACAGAACGTACTGGGTGAAGAACTGGTGGGTCGCCTCCCCGTAAGGGACGGTACGGAACCGGTCGACCGCCTCGGCGTGGGTGGACGGGGTGTGCGTCATGAGTTCCACGAGCGGTTTCAGGCCGTGTTTCCACTTAGGCGTGGCCGTGTCCCACCAGGTGAGGAGTTTTTTCAAAAGCGGGTGGTCGTGGCGGATGCACAGGTCGGTGAGGGCGACCATGGGGTGGCGGAAGACCCATGTGTAGTCGTCCTTTTTGGTGAGGGTTTTGCGCCAGAGCGGGGTGCACGTGTCGATGTCGTGGGTGGTGCCGAGGTCGTGGTCGACAAGGGTGCCCAGGATGAACGCGTAGGCGGTGATGGTGCGGTCAGGCTGGGTGAGGGCGTCGCGGAGCCAGGTTTCGTGGGTGGGATCGACGGTGGTGAACTCGGCGTAGTAGTCAGCGAGTCTGTATTGGTCGCCGTTGAGCCACGGGGGTGACTGTTCGAGGAGTTGAGGGAGTATCTGACGCGCGTCATGGGCGGCTGGTTGCCATACGGCGGGGTCGGCAGGGGCCAGGTGCGGAGCGACATCCAGGGCGTCGAGAAGTGTTTGTGCTTTGCGTGCGGCGGGGGCGCGGAATTCTACGGGGAGGCGTTCGTCGGTCACGGTGCGCAGGGTGCCGAGGTTCCAACGGGGGTAGGATGATTCGCCCATCTGGTCGGTGAACCAGTCGTTCACGGCGGTGGCCACGGCGGATCTGCGCAGGTGAGTCCAGGAGTCGGGTGGCATTTCGTCGATCGTGGCTAATGCGGCAGCGACGATGTCGGGGGCGTTTGTGCCCTGGGCGTGGGCGTTTTCCACGTGGGCGCGGACCGTGATGTAGTCGCCCAGCGCGGAGTGGTTCGTGGGGGCCAGGTCTTTGAGGATGCTGAGCGTGATGGCGTTGGGGTGGTGCTCAAGTACGTGGATTGCTTTCTTGCCCATTTCGTCGGCATAGTCGCGGGCGTTTGGGTGTTGGGCCTCCAGGAGCGCTTCGAGGACGGTGGTGCTGTGCGGGATTGGGTAGGGCTTGGTTGTGAGTTGGTCGAGTTCGTCGCTGGTGAACAGCGCGGTCTGCAACATCACGGTGAGGAGGGAGCTGATGATGCGGTTTGGTGGCTGGTTTGATGGGTCATCTTCGGTTTGCTGCGCGCTAATGGTGTGTGCGAGGAAGTCGTGAAGCCACTTCTGGGTGGCCGGTGGGATGTTGGGATCCTCTAAAGGATCTTCGCGATTCGCACGCTGGTCGAGGTCCTGGATCTCCCTTTTGAGTCGGTCGAGGAGCCGGTAGGTGGCGCTGTGGTCGGTGAACGCGGGAAGTTCGCGTGGGGTGTTGAGGTCGAGGCGGAATGACTGTGTGTCGGTCTCGCCGCCGGTCAGCTTCCAGCCGTCGGGGAGGTTGGTCAGGTGGGCGCGGACGGTGTCGCGGTCGCCACCCCAGTGGATGTACAGGGGTTCGAGGAGTTCACCCTTCTTGGTGAATGCGCGTGAGTGGGTTTGCCAGTGCCAGCCTGCGTAGGAGATGTCGTGGGGGAGGTCGTACTCAGCTTTGGCTTCTGCCGCGTCTTCGTGGAGGTGGCCTTGTGTGTAGCGGTCCGTGGTGGGTGGGGCGAGGGCGATGAAGTGATCGTCGCTCAGGGTTTTCCACCACGAGCGGATCTGGGACAGGTGGGACGTGTTGCGGGGTGTCTCAGCCATGTCTTCAGTGTATGAACTGGCGGTTGCTATGGCTACCGTGGTAAAGTTTTCTGCTGTTGTGCCCGTTTTCGGGCGGCCTTCGTGCGCGTGGACTCGCATGCGTCGATTGCTTTCCCACAGGGGGAAACAACTGTTGCACCACGATCCGAGTTCGGCTGTGCAGACGGCCACGTCGCGGTGTGACGCAATACCAAACCGAAAGGTAAACATGTCATCTGCAATGCGTTCACGCCGTCAGGTTCGCCTGTCGCGTGCCCTGGGTCTTCCACTGACCCCGAAAGCTGAAAAGTACTTTGAGCGTCGTCCGTACCCACCGGGTGAACACGGTCGCGCTCGTCGTCGTAATGACTCTGACTACTCGATCCGTCTGAAGGAAAAGCAGCGTCTGCGTGCTCAGTACGGTATTCGCGAGGCTCAGATGCTCAAGACCTACAAGGAAGCTCGTAAAGAGTCCGGTCTGACCGGTGAAGCGCTGGTTGAGCTTCTGGAAATGCGTCTGGACGCTCTGGTTCTGCGTGCTGGTTTCGCACGCACCATTTCCCAGGCGCGTCAGTTCGTTGTGCACCGTCACATCTGTGTTGACGGTCAGCGTGTGGACCGTCCTTCCTACCGTGTGAAGGAAGGTCAGATGATCCACGTGCACGAACGTTCACAGCCAATGGACCCGTTCCAGGTGGCTGCTGCTGGTGCGCACCGCGACGTGCTGCCTGCCGTTCCTGGTTACCTCAAAGTTGACCTGGAAGCTCTGCAGGCTACGCTGTTGCGTCGCCCTAAGCGCGAAGAAGTTCCAGTGACCTGTGACGTTCAGCTGGTCGTTGAGCACTACTCACGCTAAAGCTTTTTTCACAAGCCCGAGGTCGTTTTTGGCCTCGGGCTTTTGTGTTTCTGAAGGCGATTTTCCGGTGCTAGAAGAAGATGGCTGCGGCTTGGCCGGTTAGTCTGGAGTGTGAGCGGCTACTCGAAAAACAAGGGAAACAGGGCATGACAATAAGTGCGGGCAAAACGACGCCGGGTTTACTTAAAGGTGTGACGTGGTGTTCAGTCGGTTTAACTGTGGCTGGCCTCGGACTTCTTGTCTGGTCACAGTTTGCTGGCGACGGTTGGATCAGCATTGGGGTTGCTTCGCTCGTTGTCCTGTCGCTGGGGGTGCCGTTAGTTCTGTGGGCGGGCGTTTGGCATCTGGTTTTGATTCGTTCTCGGGGTGGCGCTGAAGAGTAAACAATCAACGAGTAGCCGTTACATGAAAGCATGAATAGCATGCCCGAGGTGGTTGTCACCTCGGGTTTTGCTTTGTGCGGGTTGTTGGGTAAATAGGGAAGTGGCGAACGTGGCGAGGGTGCGCCTCACCTATTAGGAAGGAAACTATGGCTGAGCTGGAACCGGCTGGCACCTCGGGAGACATCAATGCCGCAAACGTATCTGGGAGGGCACGGACGGCGGTTGCGATCGTGGCGGCGATTAACTTTGTGGGGGTTCCTGGGCGAGAGTGTCGTGGCGCTGGTGATTGGGTCGGCGTCGTTGTTTGCCGACGCGGCCGATTTTCTCGAGGACACGCTGATCAACCTGCTGGTGCTGACAGCAGTGGGCTGGTCGCTGGCGGGGCGGCGGAAGGCTAGTTACGCGTTGTCAGGGCTGATCTTGATACCTGCGGTGGCGGCGTTCGTGATGGTGGC
>CABTZC010000060.1 GCA_902489185.1 uncultured Brevibacterium sp.
TCATCGACTGACGACGCGGATCCAAAAGTTGTTCGGGCACGGAAGGTAGTTGAATTCCGGTTTAACACCGCACAGTAAATTGGTGGAGTTGAGGTTTAATGTGTAGTGACAACAACCAATGGCGGTTTGTGCCGTTGTTACAGTTGCCAGCAGCATCTCGACGAGCTAAAAATCCGTACATAGCAACGAGAACAACGGCTATGCTGAAGGAGTAGAAGCCATCGGCTGGAAATCAGCCATCATCCCACTGAGATACCCCGCCCATTTAGTTGCGTCGAATCCCCACCTGGGACCAAGGCCACGACGAGCATGACAAGATTCCTACGTCCGGGCAGCCGAGTATCACCGATGAGGAAGAGACTGCCCTCCAACTGGAAATATAAATCTGACAAGCGCAGGAAGCCCTGTGTGCGACATCGAACGCCTCATCGCCGTCGATCCGGCCTGGTCTCGTCTCCAGCAAAGCGTTCATGGTTGATAACAGAAGGAGGTGGCTCCGATGGCATTCATCATCGTGCGTGGTCTCGATGACCACGTGAAGCAACAGCTCGCATCTCAGGCGAAGGAGCACGGGCGATCCATTGAGGCCGAGGTTCGCGACATCCTGACAAAGGCGGCCCGGCGGCCTCACATAGGCAGGGCTCTTCTGGATGTGGCGCGGGATGTCTGTCGGGTCGATGAGTTGCCGATTCCGACGCGCGACGATGTCGCACGGGTGGCGTGCTTCGAATGATAGTCCTTCATAACGCTACTCGTCGTGCTGGTCGCTCCGAGGTGTCTCTGGTGCGCCCTCAGACTCTTCGTGCTGGATTCGTGCGACGTGCATTCTGGCGTGGGCGATGGCGTCGAGGGTGTTGTCGAAGGCGTGATTCTCGTGTGCAAGCTGGTCGAAGACGCCAAGTTCGCGCAACACCGGAACGTGCTCGGGCTTCGTTGCGGAAAGTAAGACCCGGGTGCCTCCGCGCTCGAGGCGCCCGATCGTGTCTGCAAGCATCTGGGCGCCAGTGGCGTCGATCGTCGTGACGTAGCGCATGCGGAGCACGACGACCTTGACCCATGAGACCTCAGCGAGCTCGAGGAGGAAATCGTGCGCCGCGCCAAAGAAGAGTGGGCCTTCGAGGCGGAAGGCAGCGATCTGTTCGTCGAGGAGTTCGCGCTCCTCATCGCTGTGGTCTCCCTTGCTCAGCGGCGTGGCTTCGAACACCGCCGTGCGGGCGGCATCGCGCAATGCGAAGAAGCCCGCCACAACAAGGCCGATGAGCACTGCGACGACAAGGTCGAACACGACAGTGGCGACTGCAGTAATGAGAAGAGTGGCCCCGTCACCCTTGGTGGCGCGCATCACCGAGCTGATGTTCCGCGGGTGGATCATTTGGATCGCAGTGGCGATGAGCACGCCGGCCAGCGCGGCGAGAGGGATTTCGCCCACCCACCGGGCCGCTACCAGCACGGCGACGAGCAGGAGTAACGAGTGGAACACCGCTGCCAGACGTGTGCCTGCGCCTGCCCGCACGTTGACGGCAGTTCGAGCGATCGCGGCAGTCGCTGGAATCCCGCCGAACAGGGGAGCGACGACGTTGGCGATGCCCTGCCCGAAGAGCTCACGGTCGGGGTCGTGCCGATCACCGACGGTCATCGCGTCGGCGACCGTCGCAGACAGCAACGACTCTAACGCCCCGAGCGCCGCCACGGCGACTGCTGCCAACAGCAAGGAGTCCAGGTGCTCCCACGGGATCTGCGGCCAGCGTGGAGCAGGCAACGTGGACGGGATGTAGCCGATAGTCTTAAGCCCGCTGTCTGCCAACATGTTGACGGCCGTCGCGACAGCTACCAACACCAGCGCTGCAGGGAAACCACTACGAACGCGAGTAGCAATCACGATCCCGGCCGCCACCGCGAGGGTCATCACGGGTGCTTGCCATGCCGGAGCGGCTAACCAAGCTGTGATCGCGTCCCACGCCAACCCGAGGACTTTCTCGCCCTCCACCTCGACGCCGAGCGCTGCGGGTAGCTGTTGCAGGCCGATGATCAACGCGATCCCTGCCGTGAACCCTTCGACGACCGGCAAAGGCATGTACTTCATCACGCGCCCAGCGCCGGTGACCGCAAGCACGAGCAGCATGAGGCCCGCCAATACTCCGACGACGAGGACCCCGTCGGCGCCGTGGGTGGCCACGATGGGGATGAGCACGACGGTCATTGCGCCGGTCGGACCGCTCACCTGGACGTTGCTACCGCCGAAGACCGCGGCCAGGATGCCCGCGACGATGGCTGTCGTGATTCCGGCTGCCGCGCCGACGCCGGAGGCAACGCCGAAGCCGAGTGCGAGGGGGAGTGCGACGAGGGCTACCATGAGCCCTGCAGAGAGGTCGCGCCCAATCGTCGCGCGCGACCAGTCCGAGCGGTGCGGTGCGAAACGCAGTGCGCGGGCTCCGAAGCCTTCCTTTGACACGGCGCGTGGGTGGGTCATGGGACTTGCTTGCTCCTTCAAGGCGTCAACGACACTCAAAGGATACACAGGGCGCCACCCTTCGCTCGGGAGCGTCTAAGTTCTCGGGTCGATGAGCTAGAGGCTAGAGGCTAGAGGCCGGTCTCAATAAAAATACACACGCTTCGGCACTACGAGGTTTGGAACACTACTTATCCCAGTGCACGCATTCAACATCGCCGAAACTGCTGTGCAGAGGAGGGGGTCGGTACGCCGATCCGGTACGGGCCTTTCAAACCGCCTCGCACAAGCTCTTCGCATAGCCCTTTATCCGGGCCGCGTCCGCTGAGCTCGCACCTCTTGGGTGTGCTCGCTCCACATATGTTCCAGCTCGTTTTCGCGACCCTGAACGATCTGTGTTCCGCTTGAACGCGGGAGCCAACGATTGACGGTGAAAACAGCCTGTAACACCTCGCCGGGGAGCGCATCGGTCGGTTCTAGAAATTCGTCCCATTCGAGGTCGACATAGTTGGCTAACTTCCGAGCGTCATTCCAATGCACCTCTTTGTACACCTCGCTTGTGGTGAACCCGCTGGCGAATATGCCGTGATCGCCGGATCCCAGAACAAGCAAAAATACCCGGTCGCCGGGTTGAATCTTTCGCGTGGTGCCACCGGTGTTCCATCTGCCGGGTACATGCTTGCCCTGAGCGGTGAGCTCGACGTTGCGTCGGATCGTCGACTCATCGAGGCCACCGTACACGGGGTTCCATGTTAGAAGAAACGTGTTCACGTCAGTCAGCATAGTTTCCGGTTTAGCTTCAACTGTTCACCAGCGGTCTTCGATGCCGGGTGGAGCCGGTCAGCTAGGCAATCCGCGCATCGAACATCGATGAGACATTCAGAGCTCGTCGGCGCCTTAATCCAGCACTGCAAAAATGAGGCGCACTGCTTGCGACGCCAGCTGTCTGGTCTGATACTTAAGACATGACAATTTGGACGCTATCCAACGACTGGTTCGATCGACACACCACACAAGACCTCACCTATCGCATTCGGGTGCGAGTCTTGACACCAGGCGCTTTGGACTCCGCATGGGCACGAATCGTTGAGGAACACGGCGCTGACGAAGACGGTGTTGTTCCGATCGGTGGCGCTGCACTCATTCGGGTCAACGACCGGGAAGCTGAAGCCATCAGTGGGGGAGAAGACGCACTCGATTCCCTCGAATGGGCAGTCAACGACGTCCTCGGTGAAGCTCTCAAAGGAGCCGAGGTGCTCGTCGTTGCAGAAGAGCGCGCCCTCGTCACCGATGCGGGTCACACGGAGCGACAGATTGAGGCTACGGAGGATCGCGCCGACATTGCAGCCGCGCGAGCCTCACGTGCTGAGGTCGAGGCCGACGGTGCGGTTCCTTGGGACGAGGTCAAAGCCGACCTGGATATTGAATGAGCAACCGCACTGATTCTTTACGGTCACACGTGCAGACGCAATAACGGTAGTGGCATTGAATCCAGAACAGGGACGTCAACGTATTTCAGGTCCAAGTGTTCGTCGTGCTTTAGCCTAACGGCAGGCTCTCTCCTTTCGCCAAACCAAACGCACAAAAACCAGTGGCACACCGCAAAAGCGATGTGCCACTGATATATGCACGTGATGTCCCTGGTGGGAAACGGTCAGTGCCGTTTAGCCCAGGTTGTCAGTGCGGTTAGGGTCTACTGTGCCACCGTCAACGTTGTCAACGTCAACTTCTTCGTGTGCAACGTCGGTCGAAACGCGTTCGGTGTCCTGCACGGTGCGGGTGCCTACGTGAACGTCTTCGGTTGCAACAGTTTCTTTGTCAACAACTGGGCGTTCTTCAGACAGGGAAACTTCTACTTCCTCTTCACCAACGGTGCCTGCAGGTGCGTCACCAGTAGCAGGGGTGCGCTCAACAACCAGCTCTTCGCGCTCAACAGGAACTTCAACGGTCTTGGTGTCGGTCACAACGTGCTTGCGGAGGCGAACACGACCGGTTTCGACCTTTTCCTTACCAATGTTGACGCGCTCTTCGTGCAAGGTGACCTTCTGGTCAGCGTTGACGTCTCCAGCAGCGTGTGCGTCAGCAGCAGCAACACCTTCCTGTCCAGCAACACCTTCGTGACCAGCGGTAGCGTGTGCGTCTTCAGCAACAACGCCCTCGCGCTGTCCGTCTGCAGCACCAGCAGCACCAGCAGCACCGGCAACGCCAGCAGTTCCAGCAACGCCTGCGGTTCCAGCCACGCCAGCTTCACCAGCGCGGTCAGCGTCACCGGCTACACCAGCTTCAGCCTTGTCGTCCTGCACGCCGTAGTAGCGGTACAGTTCGTTTTCCTGTTCAGGCGACAGTTCGCTGTCTTCGTCAATGTTTGGTGCGTCCTTAACGAAGTCTTTTTCGTAAGGCACGTGGAGTTCTTCGCCCTTGAGTTCGGCTTCGTTCAGAGGGATGAAGGTTTCCTTTGTGCCAAAGAGTCCCGTGTTTACGGTGACCCATGAAGGGTTGTTGGTGCTGTTGTGTACGTAAACCTGTCCGACCGAGCCGATCTTGTCGCCATTGCGGTCGATAACAGTGGATTTCTGCAGTTCGTCGATGTTGTTCTGGAAGGTCATTGAGCTGTTCCTTTCGAGCGAACGGGTGTAGTGGCTGTTATTGGTTGTTGTCAGCCACTGTCTTGGTGAGACGTTTGCGACGTTACGGACGGTCGGTGAACAACTGTTGAATACGCCCTCCACACAAACTCAACATGGCCTGACTGTTTCGTGAGCACTGGGATCTGGCTCACTCCTCAGAGGCACTTCCACCGTCATCACATACGACAGATACCGCCGCCGAGGTTGTTGCCAGCTGGGTGCGACCTCGGGCATTTTTCGGATTGCGAAAGACTTACAATAGGCGTATGAAACTCTTTCGTGCGTGCTTCGCCGTAATTGCCATCGTCACCCTGGCTGGTTGCGGATCCGCGCAACAGTCCGGTGGTGAGTCGACCGTTGAGAACCAAAGCCAGTCAACAGAAAAGAGCGATGTCGCTCCTTCCGAGGCTGCGCCCACAAAGACCAGCGACATTGTGGATAGCAAATCCGCAAAGAAGAAGCCGTCTAAGCCGAAAACTCCTTTTGCTGAACACTTCAAGGGGTCAAAGGCCAACAAGGCGAACTTTCACGAAACATTGTTGTACTCCAACAAAGATGCTTACTACTTTCAGGCGCCCTCACGAGTGCATTACTGCATGATTACTGCTGAAGAAGTCGGGTGCATGTCTCACCGCTTCCCAGCCGACGTGCCTATGGTTCGCTCCGCAGATGGAAGTAACGAAAAGCAGCCGGCGAATGCTGTCCGCTTGCCAGTAGGCAAAAGGGGCGAGATGTTTGCCGTCAGTGACGTTGCATATTACAACCACCAGGGTTCGACCACGGTTCTTCAGTACGGCAAAGTGCTCGCCGTGGGTAGTTTTGAATGCACCACGAACAAGGAACTGGGGGTCATATGTCGGAGCAACTCGCACGGTATTCAGTTCTCATCCAAAAAGCACACTGAGTGGTAGCAGGATCAACTATGAGCACACCATCGTCTACGCCTACACCCGGCGGCAGCTCATCTGATTTCCACAATGACGCGAAAACGTCAGTAGAAACGGACGCCACGAACAACGCTCAGCAGCCGACAAGGCTCTCCGGCTCGAGTCGCACGGCCATTCTTGGTGCGATGTTTCTCATGGCTACCTCGTCCATTGGCCCTGGATTCATCACACAAACTTCAGTTTTCACCGTTCAACTGGGCGTTGCTTTTGCGTTCGCAATCCTGGTGTCTGTCCTGGTTGACATCGCTATCCAGCTCAACGTCTGGCGCGTACTCGGAGTGACCGGGCTGCGTGCAAATGAGCTCGGAAACCGTGTTTTGCCTGGAATTGGCTGGGTCATGGCCGCTTTTGTGTTCGTAGGTGGCTTGATCTTCAACATTGGAAACATCGGTGGCGCGGGCTTGGGTCTCAACGCCATGCTGGGAATTGATGCGAAGATCGGTGGGGCGGCATCTGCTCTCATCGCCATTGTAATCTTTATTTTCAAGCGCGCCGGAGCTGCTCTTGACCGGATCGTTGTGGCCTTGGGTGCCATCATGATTCTGCTCATGCTGTACGTAGCAGTTGTCTCCCAACCTCCTATTGGCGAAGCACTAAAGAACACCGTGCTTCCAGAAAAAGTGGACTTTTTGGTGATCACCACGCTGATTGGTGGAACTGTTGGTGGCTATATCACCTTCGCAGGAGCTCACCGCCTTATCGACTCCAAGATCACGGGAGCCGATAACGTCAGCCGAATTACCGGAGTCTCAGTCATGTCGGTGATTGTTACAGGGATCATGCGTGTCTTGCTTTTCTTGGCAATCCTGGGTGTTGTTGCGGGAGGAGTCGCCCTGTCAAAAGACAATACCGCCGCCGACGCCTTCTACGCGGCCGCTGGCGAAATCGGTTTGCGATTCTTTGGTGTTGTCTTGTGGGCAGCCGGTCTGACCTCTGTAATCGGTGCGTCATACACGTCAATTAGCTTCGTGACCACCCAAAAAACCAGCGCGCGGGTGCGTAGTCTACTCACCGTGGGGTTCATCCTAGTATGTGCAGTGGCATACTTGGCGCTCAACCAAGCGCCGCAGACGCTCCTGATTTTTGCCGGCGCATTTAACGGCTTGATCTTGCCCATTGGTTTCGCAGTGGTTCTGTGGGTCGCATGGGTTCGCCGAGACCTTCTGCAGGGCTACGCGTACCCAAAGTGGCTTGCAGTTCTGGGAACTCTCACGTGGCTCCTCACTATCTGGTTGGGCTGGAAGTCGCTCACCGGCATCGCGGCCCTCTGGCAGGGATAAACGTCGGACGGTGGAAAACCCTGGCTTATGCCGAGGTGGATTCGGCCTCCGCTGTAGCGTCGCCACCGTTGTCAGCGGCACCATCAACTGAGTCTTCCGAAGCTGTTGGGCCATTGAGAAGTTCACGCAACTCGTTGCGCGATTTTTCTAGATACTTCCGCATTTTCTCTGCTGCTTGCTCATGTTGGCCCGATTCAACGAGCTGCAAGATCTCTTCATTGAGTTCAACATACGGATAGTGAAACTCGTGTCGTTCATCCGACACATGAACGAACAACAGACGCATCATTGCGAGTGCCCGCGTCATCATTTCATCGGCGTACGCGGACCCCGCGCTTTCAATGATGATTGCGTGAAAACGCTGGTTCGCGTCTCCAACGCTATCGTGGTCGTGGGTTTTTCTGGCTGAGTGACCGTCCTGTACGCACTCGTGAAGCGCGTCGACATCGAGGCCATGCGACCACCGTAGAGCCGCAGGCTCAAGGAGTGAACGAAACCTGAAAATCTCGTCAATGAGTTCATCGTCAGGCAGAGTTACCCAGACGCCTCGGTGAGGCTGTCGGACAACGACTCCATAGTCTTCCAGCGAGATAAAAGCTTCACGCAAAGTGTTACGTGACACTTCGAGGCGAGCGGCCAAATCCACTTCGTTGAGCTTTTCACCTGGACGCAAATGTCCTGTTGAAATTTCGTCGAGAAGTGTCCGGGCGGCACGCTGATGCGCGGAAACAAACTTGGCAGTCACTCGTTCATACTACGAGATTTTTGTCGCCACTTCAGGTGTGGCACACGTGCGCAAGGTAGGAAACCGAAACATCTTAAACGACTCGCGCAATTATCGCGCCTGCTGCAATGTCATCGCCGGCAGCGTAGGACTCACATTCCACGACTCCCGCCGTTGGGGCCACAATATTGGACTCCATTTTCATGGCTTCAATCACGGCGACAGTCTGACCTTCGTCAACCTTTTCGCCGTCTGCAACCGTCCATGTCACAAAGCTGCCAGCGTACGGGCTGGTGACAGTGTTTTGAGTGGTGTTGGTATCCGCCGAGGTGTCACCAGGTTCACGTGTCCATTCACCTGGGTGGGTGGAAGCGGCCATCTGCGTGAGCAGCTGAGCAGGCAGGCCCAGTTCTACACGCTTCCCGTCCAGTTCGATACCGAATCGTGTGAGTGGCTGGTCTGCGCTGTGGTCCGCATAGATGTGACTACGTTCGAAGTCGCCCGCGAAATCTTGCTCGATCCACGTGGTGTGGACAGCGAAATCGTCAACGAAGTCTGGATGCTCAAGAACCGCTTGGTGGAAGGGCGCCACCGATGCGACGCCTTCAATGACGAGTTCCCGGAACGCCTGCCGGGCCCGCCTGATCGCCTGTTCACGCGTTGACCCATGCACAATGAGCTTGGCCATCATTGAGTCATATGCTCCGGGAACTGTAGACCCGGTCGTCACACCGGAGTCAACCCGGATGCCTGGCCCCGTCGGCGCTTCAAAACGGGTCACCGTGCCAGGGCACGGAACATAGCCAGCCGTGACGTCCTCGGCATTAAGACGGAACTCAATCGCATGCCCATTTTGGGGAAGCGACCCGTCACGAACCTCATCAACAAAGGACAGGGGCAAGCCGCCTGCAATCCGGAACTGTTCGCCAACCAGATCAACCCCCCGTGGTCATTTCCGTGACCGGGTGTTCAACCTGGAGGCGTGTATTCACCTCAAGGAAGCTGATGGTTCCGTCGCGTGCAACCAAGAACTCAACCGTTCCCGCACCCACATAGCCAACTGATTCGCAGATGGCAACAGACGCCCGGCGGATCATGTCCTCTTGATTGCTCGTAAGGAACGGTGCGGGCGCTTCTTCTAGGAGCTTCTGGTTGCGGCGCTGCAAAGA
>CABTZC010000061.1 GCA_902489185.1 uncultured Brevibacterium sp.
CCCACGTGGAAGAGGCGTTCGGTGCGGTCGCGGACGAACTCGTCGAGGTTACGGCGGCCTTCCGGGGCACCCATCGAGGACACGACTTTCGCGGGTTTGTTGAGTGCGAAGTACACCTTTTCGGAGTTCACCTCAATGGGCATGGAGTCGACCACCAGGCGCTGCTTGGTGGGGTCGATTCGGGTGCCAAGTTCGATCACGATGTGCCCGTCGACTTCTACGCGCCCGTCCAGGATCATCTGTTCACACGTGCGTCGCGACCCCAGTCCGGCGTCTGCCATGACTTTTTGGAGGCGTACCCCGGATTGGGTGTGTGGGTCCGAGGTGGTTTGCTTCTGGGCGCGGGCGATGTTGGCTTCGCGCTGTTTGCGGCTGGGGCGTTTCTTGTCAAAGTTCACGTTGTTTCCTTCGTGTCAAAGGTTACTTCTTGTGGAACGTCGTCTGGCAGGAATGGGGCAATTGCAGGGAGTTCGTCGAGACTGTCGATTCCCATGGCTGAGAGAAACACGTGGGAGGTGACGAATTGGGTGGGGCCTTCTGTTTTGGGGGCTTCCACAATGAGACCGCGCATGAGTAGGGTACGCACCACCCCGTCGACGTTGACGCCTCGGATGGCTGCGATGCGCGCGCGGGTCACGGGCTGTGCGTAGGCGACAACTGCCAAGGTTTCGAGGGCTGCTTGGCTGAGCTTGGCGGTTTGACCGCGGGTCAGGAAGTGTTTGACGGTGTCGTAGTGTTCTGCGCGCGAATGGAACTGCCACCCGCCTGCTGATTTCCGGATTTCGAAACCACTGACGCGCCCGGTGGAGTGTTCGCGTTGAAGTTCTTCAATCGCCAGTTCAATCTCTTCCGGGCTGGTTTCAAGTGCCGTCGCGAGTTCATCAGTGGTCACCGGTTCGCCAATGACCGTCAGGATCGCTTCAATCCGTGTGGTCAGTGGTGTCATGTGTCCTCCCGGAGATGACGAGTGTACTCAGCGGTGCGTCTTGGTCCAGATCGATTGTGCCGGCTTTGAACAATTCCAGCAGTGCTAAGAATCGTGCGACGACCACCAGGGTGGAGTCGGCCGTCTGGGCAAGTTCATCAAATGTAATCGTCTCACGTTCGGTGAGCAAACCAAGAATGTGGGCGCGTTGTTCGGGAACGCTGACGTGTTGGAGGTGAATGTGGTCGATCGACACGGTGGGTGGCGTGGTGTCGCGTGCCAGCACGGTCGCGTACATGGCGGCGAGCATGTCCGGTGTCGCCGACATGATGAGAGGCGGCAGAACGCCCTGGAAATCGCTCATGTTGCCACTGTTGGCCACCGAGTATCCGGTTTGGGTGATCCGTTCGCCCAGTTCAAAAGACACGGCTTTGTAGGCGCGGTATTGCAAAAGCCGCGCGAAGAGCAGGTCTCTGGCTTCGAGGAGTTCTAAGTCGAGTTCGTCTTCGACTGTCCCTGCGGGTAGCAGGCGCGCTGTTTTGAGATCAAGCAGGGTGGAAGCGACCAGGAGGAAGTTGGAGAGTTGGTCCAAAGTTTTGGCTGTGCTCCAGCCGGCTTCCTGGGCCGAGGTGGTGAGCGCGTTGACGTGTTCGACGAACTCGTCGGTGACTTCTGCGAGGGCTACATCGGTAATGTCGAGTTTTCGTTTACTGATGAGCCC
Organism: uncultured Brevibacterium sp.; assembly: GCA_902489185.1. GTDB lineage: Bacteria > Actinomycetota > Actinomycetes > Actinomycetales > Brevibacteriaceae > Brevibacterium. Next base: position 1,647 of record CABTZC010000061.1, read on the forward strand.
CAGCAGAAGGTCGAACGGGCCGGAAAAGTTGTCGAGTTCGACAACGAATTCGTGGCTCAGGGAGCCCCACCTCGGGAGATGAGTTCACGGGCCAGTTGCCTGTACGCCTCCGCGCCCGAGTGCTTGGGTGCGAAGCTGGTGATGGGTTCGGCGGCCACGGAGGCGTCTGGGAACTTCACGGTTCGGTTGATGACGGTTTCAAACACTTTGTCGTCAAACGCGTCGACAACGCGTGAGATCACTTCGCGGGCGTGCAGTGTGCGCCCGTCGAACATGGTGGCCAGAATACCGTCGATTTCAAGACCCGGGTTGAGGCGGTCTTGAACTTTTTCAATCGTTTCAACCAACAGGGCCACACCGCGCAGGGCGAAGAATTCGGTTTCGAGCGGAATGATGACGCCGTGTGCTGCCGTCAACGCGTTGACGGTAAGAAGTCCCAGGGACGGTTGGCAGTCGATGAGGATGACGTCGTATTCGTCGGCTACTTTATCCAGAGCACGAGCCAGCACTTGTTCACGTGCCACTTCATTGACAAGTTGAACTTCCGCAGCTGACAAGTCAATGTTGGCTGGCAGCACGTCGATGAGCTGGTGTGCTGTGGGTTGGATGACGTCTGATGGGTTCACGCGACTCGACATGAGAACGTTGTACACGCTCAACTCCAAGTCGTGCGGGTTGAGTCCCAGCCCCACTGACAAAGCGCCCTGTGGGTCAAAGTCGACCAGAAGTACGCGACGCCCGTAGTCCGCTAAAGCGGCACCCAGGTTCACCGACGACGTGGTTTTACCCACACCACCCTTCTGGTTGACCATCGCGATGATTCGTGCGGGACCGTGGCTTTCAAGCGGTGGCGGTTCCGGAAATTGTCGAACCGGCCGGCCGGTGGGTCCGAGTTCCTGTTCTTCCACGCACGTGCCTTTCTTCGAAACGATCTTCTTTCACCCTATCGCGCTCTGGGGTGGGTCGATGCATAGACCTCTTTCAGCGCTTGGCTCGTGACCTGAGTGTATATCTGAGTGGTTGTCACGGACGAATGCCCCAAGAGTTCTTGGACAATTCGGATATCCGCCCCACCTTCCACTAAGTGGGTTGCGCACGAGTGTCGCAACGAGTGCGCGGTGACACCCGGAACGTCGGCAACCTCGGCGGCCTTTTTCACGATCGCCCACGCGCTTTGCCGGGACAGTCTCCCACCTCGGGCGTTGAGAAAAACAGCGGGACTTGAGGCAGCCCACGCAGGCCGGCCGCGCGTCAACCACGCTCCCAACGCTTCAATCGAGTGGGAGCCCAGCGGCACCAGGCGTTCCTTGTTACCTTTTCCGTACACGCGCGCAATGCCGGCGTCCACGTCGACGTCGTCACGGTCCACTCCCACGGCCTCACTGATGCGAGCTCCGGTAGCGTACAGGAACTCCACTAATGCGACGGCGCGCAACTGGGCGGGGTCGGCGCTCTGAGGGTCACCGGCGGCGTGAATGATCCTGCCCACCTGGTCCACGCTCAGCGCCTTGGGAAGTCGCATCGTGTCGGTGGGTGGTTGCACGTCATCAGCGGGGCTCACTGCCCCGGTTTCAGCCGCCGTGAAGTGGTGGAGCCTGCGCACAGCTACCGTGATCCGGGCCCTAGACGTCACGGCAAAGTTCTGTTGCGCAATGTGTTCAATGAAGCCGGCAACGTGTTCGCTGGTGACGGTCCCGAGGTCGTTGACCCCTGCGTCCGCCAAGTAGGTGACGTACTTTGCGAGGTCCCGGGCGTACGCGTCAACGGTGTTGCGTGAACTCCCCCGCTCCAGTTGCAGGTACGTCAGGTAAGCGCTTACGGGGCGGATCAGACCTGCGGGGGCTTCCGGCAAGAGGGCTGCCCCGTGCCGTGCCCCAGTCACGAGTTCAGGAATCCGCTGAGCACGTGATCACGTGCGGGCCACGGGTCATCGACCGGACGCAGGTTGGTAAAGCCGGTCTCCGCATGCCTGGCCGCGTGCAGAATACCCAAGCAGGCGGTCGCGTTTGTGATGTGACCGGCCATTACCGCGTGGACGGCGTCATTCAAGGGCACCCAGTGAGGTTTGATCTGGGCTTCTTCTGCTGTTCGTTCGCTGGCGGGATGCGTAGTGATGTCACGAGCCAGGTAAATGCGCAGCGCCTCCGAGGACCCGCCGGGCGAGGTCAGCTGATCAGCCAAAACGTTCCAGGTTTTGGCGCTTAAGTCGACTTCTTCGCGTAGTTCCCTGGCAGCAGCCGCATGTGGTTCTTCTCCAGCGTGGTCCAACAGGCCTGCTGGGACTTCCCACTCGATCACCCGCAACGGATGCCGATACTGTTGCATGAGCATGACACGGTTGTCGTCATCGAGAGCCACAACGGCCACAGCACCCGGGTGGCGCATGACCTGCCTGGTGAGCGTGGTGTCGGTTCCTGGTAGCACGAAACGTTGTTCAACCACGTCCCACACAACGCCGGTGAAAACCACTGAGCTGTCGACAATCTGCGTGTCGACGTACTGGTCACGCATTAGTCGTCGTTGAGGACAAGCGCCTGTGCGTACACACTCAAGAGGTGATCAGCGATGAACGTGTGTCGGGCGGTGCTCACGCGGTCGTGAGCATGGATTCCATTCTGTACGCGCAGGGCCGGGCGGTCGATGAGTTCCGCAACAGCGTGCAGCGCTCCGTCCACGTCGTCTGGCGCGAACTGCGGAACACCGTCGCCATACATACGCCCGTTCTGTTCCGAGCCAACAAACACAACCGGACGGCCCAACTGCATGAGACGTTCCGCGTCAACCGCAGTCATCCGGTCAGATGCCACAACGACATCAGAAGCGGACAAAACATCGACCGTGGACACTTCTTCTGCCAAGCGCATGTGCTCTACCTGGTCGACGATTCCGCTACGCACCGTGGAGCGAGAACGCCCGCCACCAGTCAGCGTAAACACCCATGAGCGGTCCGGACGGTACGATGCCAGCCGGACACCCACCTCGGCGATGGTCGTCACGGCAGGCGAATCGATGAGAGCGACCGGGCTCGACACAAGCCACGCGCCAGACGGCACATCCAGCAAGTCGCGTGTCTCTTCGCGCGACAACCGTGGCTGAGCAACCGGGTCAATGTCACTAGAGAGTAACTGGGCACGTTCCACGATAGCGACCGTGTCCACATACTTTTCGACGATGGGTTCGGTGGTTCCCAACACCACCGTGGCAGTCTTAGAAACAATCTGGGCCTGAGCTTCAGCGATCATGCTGTCATCACGCCCTACGGATGCAACAATCGCCGGGTGCATGGACTGCGGAAGTCCCGTCAAACCGGCTCCGGCAAGCGCTGCAGCGTGTAAACCGTGCGCGTGGACCAGGTCGATGTGTCGGTAGTACTTGTGCAGTGTCAGCGCCGTGTTTGGGTCACCCAGACGCAGGCCTGCACCCGCACCGATCTCGATGTGACGCAAGCGCTCGCCGACCACGCCCAGGGCCTTGAAAACCGACTCGCGCGACGCAACAGCCACACGGTAGCCAGCGTCGAGCTGCGCCTGAATTGCGTGACGTGCTACTTCTGCAAGAACCGAATTAGCGTCAGTCAGAACGTGCATAATGCGTGTGTCTGCAGGTAGCAGTTCACTCATTGTGTTCCTTTCACCGGTGGGACCCATATTCCTAGCCTATCGAACTCCGACCGAGTTCAAGATCAGCCCTTGCGTGGTCCCGACTGTGGACGAGGAAGAGGGTTAGGCACAAGTGCTTTTGCACTGTCAGCGAACCCGTATGACTGGTGCTTTTTGGTGGAGCGGAGATCGGCAACGGCCAGAGCCGTGATGACGGTGCCAGCTGACAGGTCAACGCCGTCGACAGTCGTAGCGGGAACCTTGCGATCACGCAGTTGTTTCACAGCCCCATTGCTTCCACTGTCAACCGTCCCCGAGGCGACAGTGGGTGCTGCAGAGCCAAGGTTGCTTAACACGCCTGTGTAGTCCTCCGCTGGTTGTGCGTCTTCTTCAGTGGGGTCCGCCTCCCCGAGCAGGAACACAACCACGTCAGCGCGTGCATAACTCCCACCGTTCAGACGCTTAGCGGAACGCAACTCATCAATCACCTTGGTGGCCTGATCAGCGTTATATGCGCCTTCGTGTTCACCGGCGTAGGCCCTCGCGATCGCTTTTTCGAATGCCTCACGTGGGTCTTCCGGAAGCTTCGGGTCAATCTCCTTGAGTGCTTCGAGTGCTTTTTCGCTCTCTTCCGGCTTGAGAGACTCAGGCGTGAGTTGCCCCCCGTCGCTCACGGTGGCTCCGGCATCCTCTAACCGGCCCTGCACGTCTTTGATGGTCTGCGAAGGTGTGTGTGGAGTCGAGACGAGGGTGACTTTTGTTCCCTTGAGCGTCTCGGTGAGCAGAGCGGGCGCCGACTCCGTAATGTACGTGTTCAGTTTGTCGATTGAACCGTTTGCGGAATCGAGTTTGTCGCGCAAATCATCGCGGTCTGCGCGCAGTGAATCGACTTGTGACTGAAGAGAATCACCAATGGGTTGCTTAAGTGGCCCTGCACCCAGGACGATCCCCACGGCCAGTGCCAAAAACACAGAAATGATACTCACTAAGTGATAGCGAAAATCAATCACAGTAGTCCTTCCATCCGGGCAGGTATCACCACGAAAAGAGGTTACCTAACCAGCTAAAGAATCCATCAAATTGCGCACCCAAAAGGCCCAAGAACGTCTGCCCTGCAGCGGTGGCCATGAGTGCGACAAACAGAGCGAATAGGCCAGCGAGCGCCAGTCCCGCCAAGAACCAGTTTGAGAACTGCCGGCGATACAGAAGGGAGACACCTTTTGCGTTGATCAGGCGCGTTCCCAAGCGTAAGTGGGTGATGAGGCTGGGGCCGTACGGGGTCGCGTCATCGTCCACCATATCGGTGAGAACGTCGTTACTTCCTACGGCAACAATCAACGGTGCGTCCAGAGAGTCTGCTACCAACAAGCCTGCGTCGCGGTTACTGCCCAAAGTGGGGAGCTTGTGGTGCGTAAGCTCTTGCGATTTCATGCGTTCCGTACCGGCGGAGCTGCTGTCGTCGGGTGAGTGGGCTAAGAGTATTGCGCCACAATTAGCTGACGCGTCTGCAACGGAGTTCAGGTCTCCCACGATGATGTCGGGAGTGAGTCGGGCGTCCAACAGGGCGTCAGCCCCTGTGTCCACACCGATGAGAACTGGTTTGTACTCCTTGATGTACCCGCGCAACATTTCGAGGTCTTCTTTGTAGTGCGCGCCAGCAACCACCACCAACGCTTGCCGGGAGCGTAGCGATTGGGGAAGTTCGGGAAGCTCGATGTCGGACTCAACGAGGTCCGGGTGTTCGTGTAATGTGGCGCCAAGTTCGCTCGCGAACTCGCCTACCAGCGAGTCGAGCTCAGTGCGCGGGTCCTTCTTTTGCGTCATTATCGAATCATTGTGACATGTTTAGTGAGCAAAGCCCTGTTTCTGGGCTCGGGCCGTCTGCATGAGTTCCGTCGCGTGTTCACGTGCAGCAACGGATTCGCTCACCCCACCCAACATGCGAGCAAGTTCGGCTTCGCGTTGATTATCCGCGACTTCTGTCACTCCAGACACTGCGCCGGAGGGGTTGGAATCGTCTTTGCGAATCACCAAATGTGTGTCTGCCCAGGCTGCAACCTGAGCCAAATGTGTGACAACAATCACCTGGCTGTGTCGTGCAAGAAGCGCCAACCGGCGTCCAATTTCGGTAGCCGCAGCACCTCCCACGCCGGAGTCAACTTCGTCGAAAATGAATGTGGGGAACGCATGAGTGCGTGCAATCACCACTTCGATCGCCAACATCACACGCGACAGTTCACCTCCGGACGCAAGCTTAGAGATATCGCCCGGAGCGGTTCCTCCGTGAGCGGAAAACAGCAGACGGATCGCGTCTGCTCCATGAGGTCCGGGCTCCGTGGATTCGATGTCAAAAACAACACGGGCGTGTGGCATGGAAAGGGCGGTGAGTTCTCCCTGAACAGCGTCGCTGAAGTCGCGTGCGGCACTGGTTCGGGCCTCGGTGAGCGCGTGGGCGTGCTTGTGCAGTAAGGTTTCGCACTCGCTGAGTTGTTCGTCGATCCCATCGAGGTCGGAACTATCTGCGCGCAACTGAAGGAGTTCTTCACCTGCGCGGGTCTCAAATTCCAGAACAGCTTCAACGCCGTCGCCGTACTGGTCGAGTTCAGCCAGTTGAGCGATTCGCGTGTGCGTATCTTCAAGCGATACGTCATCGAGTTCCGCCAAGCTCGCGAGGTACGCAGACAGTTCAGAGGCGACGTCCGATGCCGACAGTGCCAATGCCGTCAGCGCTTCAGCTTGGTCTTTCACCGCTTCGTCATGAGCGCGTGCGTGGTTGACGTGGTCGGCTGCCCGGTGCAATAGGTCCACAACAGTGGGCGCTTCTGAAAAACCATCGCTGACCAGCATGTCGCATGCCGTCTGAACCGTCTGTTTCACGTCATCGGCAGCTTCGAGCTTGAGCACAATTCCCTTGAGCTGCTGGTCCTCGCCTTCGACCGGACGCACCCGGTCGATGTGCGCGAGCGCCCCTTCGAGATACTCGATGCGTGCGTTGCGCTCTTGTTCACTTGCGTGCAACTCGTGTGCACGCTTGTGAACACGTTTCCATTCTTCAAATGCGTTCACATAATCCTCACGTACGCGCGCTAAGGGTTCGCCACCGTACGTATCAAGGAGTTCACGCTGTTTGGAAGCTGAACGCAAGGTCAGCTGTTCCGACTGGCCATGCATGCTCACAAGCTTCTCCCCCACCTGGGAAAGAACCGCGATGGGCACCGTGCGTCCTCCAGCTGTGGCACGGGCCCGTCCCGAGGTGGGAATCGTCCTCGTCACCACCAACTCGCCGTCATCCACGGACCCGCCAGCGTCCTCCACCCGGTCGACGACCTCGGGCTGCGATTCCACGGAAAAAATTCCCTCAACAACGGCTTTAGACGCATCCGTGCGTACGGCCTGAGTTTCTGCCCGTGCGCCGGTGAGCAGGTTCAGAGCAGACACGAACATGGTTTTTCCGGCACCTGTTTCACCCGTCACCACCGTGAAGCCTGGACCCAAGTCCACCTGGGCGTTTTCAATCACGCCCATGTTGTTGATCGACAGTGACTCAATCACGCTTGCGGCCCTCTCCATCCGCTGACGGGGAGCTGAAACTTAGCCACGAGGCGGTCGGTGAACAGGTCGCGATTCAGCCGGGCAAGCGAGACAGATTTTTGCGCACGCACTGCTTCGACGCGAGCACCCGCAGGGACTTTAAACCGGAGTTGCCCGTCACACCACAGTTGTGCGTCGGTGTGCGACTGAGTGGGAATGAACTCCACACCCAGGCGTGAACGCGGCGACACCACCAGCGGCTTTGTGAACAGTGCGTGGGCAGAGATGGGAATCATCAGGAGCGCTTCGAC
>CABTZC010000062.1 GCA_902489185.1 uncultured Brevibacterium sp.
AGTGAACCCTTATACATGGTGAAAATCCAGTTAAAGATCTTCACACCAGTAGGAACCGCAATGAGCATGGTCATGAACGCGAAGAACGGCAAGAGAACCGCACCGGTGACGTACATGTGGTGAGCCCACACAGAGATCGACAGTGCCGCAATTGTGATCGTTGCGTACACGAGCATCTTGTAACCGAAGATGGGCTTACGGCTAAATACCGGGAAGATCTCTGACACGATTCCGAAGAACGGAAGCGCAATCACGTAGACCTCGGGGTGACCGAAGAACCAGAAGAGGTGCTGCCAAAGAATTGGTCCACCGTTCTCTGGGCTGAAGATGTGCGCACCGAAGATGCGGTCTGCTCCCAATGCAAACAACGAAGCAGCCAATGGAGGGAACGCCATCAGAATGAGGATACCGGTGATGAGGGTATTCCATGTGAAGATCGACATACGGAACATCGTCATACCAGGCGCACGCATCGTGATGATGGTGGTAATGAAGTTCACACCACCGAGGATGGTGCCGAAGCCCTGGAAGGCTAGTCCCAGCACCCACAAGTGGCCGCCGATACCCGGTGTGTATGTGGTGTTACTCAACGGGGCATACGCTGTCCAACCGAACGATGCTGCACCCTGAGGGGTCAAGAACCCTGAGCAAGCGATCAGTGAACCGAACAGGAACAGCCAGAAAGCAAATGCGTTCAGGCGAGGGAATGCCACGTCGGGAGCACCGATCTGAAGAGGCATGATTACGTTCGCGAAGCCTGCAAAAAGAGGCGTTGCAAACATGAGCAACATGATCGTTCCGTGCATGGTGAACAGTTGGTTGTACTGTTCCTTTGTCTCAATGAACTGCATGCCCGGTGCGAAAAGCTCAGCGCGCAACAGCAAAGCCATCACACCACCGATGCAGAAGAACAGGAACGACACGATCAGGTACATGTACCCAATGGTCTTGTGGTCGGTGGAAGTCATCCAGTTAACGATGACCTTACCCAAGCTCTTGGGCACTTTGGGTTCATCAACGACCGACTGTGTTTCATTTGCCACTGCAGTCATTACTTTTCCCCTTCCTTGCTGTAAGGGTTCTTGTACCATTCGGTACGGTCGAGCTCTGGTCCGAGGCGACCTTCGTTGCCTTCAGACTTGAGCTTTTCGGTGTATGCCTTGTATTCGTCAAGCGAAACGACCTTGACGTTAAAGATCATTTCTGAGTGGAATTCACCGCAGAGTTCAGCACACTTTCCGAGGTACTCCCCCTCTTTATCCATTCGAAGGTGAAGTGTTTCAACACGACCCGGAGTCATGTCACGCTTCTCGAGGAAAGCAGGAATCCAGAACGAGTGAATAACGTCGCGAGAGCGAAGCTCGATCTCAACGTCGGTGTTAGATGGGAGGTATAGCGTTGGTGCGTCAACTCCGGGCTGTTCGGTTCCGTCGAGGTTGACTTGCTTACCGCCGTAGTACGCGTTTTCGGTGAGGTAGTTGAAGTCCCACGCCCACTGCTTACCAACGACCTCGATCTTGACTTCGCCAGGCGTGTCGTCGTAGACCGTCTTGTCGAGGGTGTTGACGGTTGCGAAGAAGAAACCTACAACCAAGATGATCGGAAGCACGGTGTACATGATTTCCACCGGCATGTTGTATTGCACCTGCACAGGTAGTCCGCGGTCCTTTTTGCGACGGCGGAAAGCGATAATGCAGAACAGCATGAGTCCCCAGGTGATGGCACCCACTGCGAGCAATGCGATCCAGCTTCCGTTCCACAGTGAAATGTAGTGGTCGGTGTGGCTCGTTGCACCCTTTGACTCTGGTGGGAGGAAACCAACCTCCCACTGTTCTTTCGTACAACCTGCGAGAAGCACCGTGCTGGCTAGTCCGCCTAAAACACCAACTCGCTTAGCCCAGCGTGCGCCAGACTTGCGTACTGGCTGATTCGGAGAATCCACGTGCAGCCTTTCGAAACCTAGTCGGACCTTTTGAGCGATAAACAACCAGCCCAAATGGTCCGAACACAAACCTTGACGAATACACCTTACCGCTACATGCGGTAGAAATTCATGCTAACTGCCCGATTTATGGGAAATTCCTGAAAAATCTACATCCTGTAGCGCTACTTCGAGTCGTTGACGGTACTCCCCAGCAGAAATTTCCGACACGCCCAAACTCTCGAGATGCTGAGTTTGCCATTGTGTATCGATGATCCACGCGTCACCGCACGCACTAGAAAGGACATGAACGAGCTCCACTAGAGCGGCTTTTGACGCATCGGTCACCCGGTGAAACATCGACTCGCCGGCGAAAAGCTTGCCCAACCAGACACCATAGAGACCACCTGCAAGCTCGCCGTCCTTCCAGACTTCCACCGAATGCGCAACACCTTGGTCGTGAAGTTCGCAATAGATGTCATGGATCTGTGGCGTAATCCACGCGCCGGGGCGGTCGGGGTCAGCGCATGCATCGACAACCTCGGCAAATGTGGCATCAAAAGAGAACTCAAACTTCCGCACCGACTTTCGCAGGCTTTTACTCACACGCAAATCGCCCGGAAGCAAAATGCCGCGGCGCACGGGTGACCACCACCCAATCGGTCCACTCCCCTGTTCGCCCACCCCCATGGGAAACAGGCCACTGCGATAGGCGCAAAGAACCCCAGGCACCGTGAGTTCGTCGCTGACGCAACACAGGTCCCTGGGGTCCATCGCCGAGGTCGTAAAAGTTTTCGTTGAAGGGCGAATTTTAGCTGAAGGAGTCACCGCACGCGCACGATCCCTGCGCGTTGGGGTTATCGATGGTGAACCCTTGTTTCTCAATCGTGTCGGAGAAGTCGATGGTGGAACCGTCCAAGTATGGAACGCTCATGCGGTCCACGATGACTTCAACGCCGTCAAAGTCACGGACAGCGTCACCGTCGAGCATGCGTTCGTCGAAGTAAAGCTGGTAGATGAGACCGGAACATCCACCTGGCTGTACCGCAATGCGCAGACGGAGATCGTCGCGACCTTCCTGTTCAAGGAGGCTACGAACTTTGTCGGCGGCAACCGTCGAGAGTTCAACACCGTGGGTTGCTGGTGCGGTCATGTGTACTCCTTCATCATTCGTCATTCGCACGTCGTCTGTTCATGCGTAACGTACTGTACGCGTATTCTATTCCGGTTGTCTTACTCCGATTGTCCTAAACGGTGAAGGAATAGAGCTTCCGCCACAATAGCCGACTTGAAGTCGGGCAAGAACAACGACTCGTTGGCACTGTGAGCGCGCGTGTCTGGGTCTTCAACGCCGGTAACCAGAATCGACGCTTGAGGGAAGACCTCGAGGAGGTCGGCAATGAATGGAATCGAGCCTCCAAGCCCCATTTCGACGACATCTGTGCCAAACCCGTCGCTGATTGCCTGTTTTGCCACGGCTACCCGAGGGTCGTCCGGGTTCGCCTGCCACGGTGCGCCCGACTCCTCGGGGCCAAACTCGAGGGTCGCACCAAACGGAACGTTCAGTTCCAGGTGCTGCTTGAGTTTAGCCAAAGCATCCTGTGGGTCCTGGCCGGGAGCCAAACGCATAGAAACTTTGGCGCGCACAGAAGACTGCAGGGTGTTCGACGAGTGGTCCACGTTAGGAATGTCGATGCCGATCACGGTGAGGGCCGGTTTAGACCACACACGGCTTGAGAACGGTCCGGAGCCAATAAGTTCCGTGCTGTCGAGAACCCCGGAGTCCCGACGAATCGTCGCTTCGTCATAGTCGCTTGAGACATCCTCGCTCTGAACGAGTCCTTCAACCGCAACGGAGCCGTCTGCGTTGTGGAGTGTACCCAGCAAACGGATCATGGCCATTCCTGCGTCAGGAACAACGCCGCCGTACATACCAGAGTGGACCGAGTGTTTGAGAGTGCTGAGCGAAAACTCGAGAGCCACCATGCCACGCAGGCTCACGGTGAGTGCAGGAACGCGTTCCGCCCAGTTCCCCGAGTCGGCGACGACGATGACGTCACCTTCGAGTTTGTCTCGGTACGTGTGTAGGAAGTTATTGAAGCTCGGTGAGCCGGCTTCCTCTTCTCCCTCAACGAAAAGAACGACTCCCACATTGAGCTTGTCACCCAGAAGTTTGAGCGCGGCCAAGTGGACCATGACGCCGGCCTTGTCGTCGGCTGCTCCGCGCCCGTACATGCGGTCGCCCTTGACGGTTGCAACAAAAGGTTCCGTCTCCCACAGTGCCACGTCGCCGGTTGGCTGAACGTCGTGATGAGCGTACAAAACGACAGTGGGTCGGCCCTCCGGCGCTTCTTTCCGCGCAACAACAGCTGGGTAGCCGTCTTCACCGTCTGGTGTTTGGGCGGTGAGAATCTCAACCGAGTCAAACGAAAGTTCGCGCGCCAACTGGGCAACGACCTCGGCGCTCTTTTCCACATTGCGACGGTCATAGGCCGGCCACGCAACGGATTCGATAGCGACGAGCTTCGAGAGCTGAGAAAGCACGCCGTCAAACTCAGCGTCGAGAGCCGTGCGCAAGTTTTCTGGGGTCAGAGCGTCGGAAACATCGGAATCTGAAGGACCCGCCTGGGCAGGGTGAGAGTTGTTAGTCATACTTCCGATACTATGTTGGGCGTGTTTGGACGGAAAAAAGACAAGGCGACGGACGCTCACGAAGTTGAGCAGAACGCGGCTCCTGAAGAGCCGACAGTTCGCGATGCCGAAGCTAAAAAGAACAGGCCCACGCCCACCCGCAAAGAGCAGGAAGCGAAGCGGAAACGCTCCTTGGTGCCCGATGATCGAAAAGAGGCGAAACGCAAGTATCGTGCGGAAATGGCTAAGCAGCGTGATGAAGCCCGCCGAGGTGTCCTCGAGGGTGACGAGCGTTACCTGACTGCCCGTGACAGAGGGCCGCAGCGACGTTACGTGCGTGACTTTGTTGATGCCAGGTTCTCGATTGGTGAGCTACTCATTCCAGTGGCAGTGATTGTGCTGCTCGTGGGTATTTTCAGCAACGAACGGATTCAGCTGTACGCGACAATCGTGGTGTACGGGCTGTTCGCTTTGATCATCCTGGATTCGATCTTCCTTAACTTCCAGCTCAAAGGGCGTATGGCGCAAAAGTTCGGTGGTAAAGAGAACCTGCAGCGTGGCCTAGGATTCTACGCGATTATGCGCGCGATCCAGCTACGTGTTCTGCGCACTCCTCGCGCCAAGGTTAAGCGTGGCGAATACCCTTCGTGATTTGTGAAGCCCAGCCGGGCCCACGGTAGATCATGCCCGTGTAGCCCTGCACCAGCGACGCACCTGCGGCCAGACGCTCATGAGCGTGGGCCGCAGTTTCAATTCCACCCACCGAAATCAGAGTCAGAGCGCCAGTGTACGACCGGATGAGTCGCAGGACTTCTGCGGACCGGTCAGCCACAGGGCGGCCGGAGATACCGCCGGCTTCTGACTCGGCTAATTCTTTGTCTTTTCCGGAAAGAACGTCACGGTCAATGGTGGTGTTCGTACAGATGAGACCGTCGACACCAGCGTCAATGCACATGTCGGTGACTTCAAGAATGTCCTTGTCGTTGAGATCAGGCGCGATCTTGACGAGTAACGGCACGTGGCCCAATATTGACCGCGGGCTAGATACGGCCTTGTCTGCTTCATTGCGAACCGCGTCGACAATGGGACGCAACGTGTCAGTCGCTTGAAGATCGCGCAGCCCAGGTGTGTTGGGCGAACTGACATTGATGACCAGGTAGTCCGCAAGCGGGCTCAGGAGCCGCGCCGATGTCGCATAATCACTGACCGCGTCATCTGCCGGAACTACTTTGGTCTTTCCAATGTTGATTCCAACGATGGGCCGGCGTGACTCAGGCAGAACTTGCAACTTCCTTAGCTCGGATTTGATGTTGAAGACCGCTTGGCGTGCCCCGTCGTTGTTAAAGCCCATACGATTGAGGATCGCGCGGTGATCCGTGAGCCTGAACAGACGTGGTTTGGGGTTTCCCGGTTGTGAGTGGGCAGTGATGGTCCCGACTTCGATGTGGCCAAATCCCAAGCGAGACAGTGCACGAATAGCACTACCGTTCTTGTCGAACCCTGCCGCCAAGCCCACACGGTTGGGGAACTGGAGACCAAGCACGTTCACCGGATCGGGCGCAGTCCCATACATCTCGGCGAGATAGGAACCAAGACCCGCGGAGTCCAACGCCTTGAGCATTGTCATGCTCAAGTGGTGTGCGCGCTCTGGGTCGACGTGAGTCAGGACGTTGCGAAACAGGAAGTCATACACACCATCATCGTATCGGGCTGCTTCGACTAGTATCGAAAGGAACCCAATAAACGGAAGGAATGTTACTAATGCCAACAGTCCCGGTTTCAGTGTCGGCTTCGAATGCGTCTGCATCGAAGGTTAAGGCTGACATTTTGGTGGTTGCGAAGGCGCTCAACGGCGCTGTTCTCTCTGAGTTGGACAAATCGGTCGTCAAAGAGCTCACGGGCGCGCTTGATGCGATCGACTTCGCCGGTAAAGCAGGTTCGTCAGTGCGTGTCGCTGCACCCAAAGGTGTGAGTGCAAAGAGCGTCGCGGTCATTGGCCTTGGTGAAGTTGAGAACGTGGAAGGTGACCTGGAAAAGTTGCGCCAGCACGTGGGGTCTTTTACCCGCGGGTTGGATGCCGAGGTGTCGGTCGCCTTTGCACTCCCCACCCCCACTGCCGAGGTCGCAGCTGCGATCACGTTGGGTGCCGTCTTGGGAGCATACCGCTACAACGACTATGTAAGCGAAAAGAAGAAGACCGCGTCCGAGATCACGGTTATCACGTCGAAGAAGTTCAAGGACGCTGTTGAGGAAGCCAACATTATTGCTTCCGGTGTGATTGGTGCTCGCGACCTGGTGAACCAGCCTCCGTTGGATCTGTACCCTGAAACCTTTGCTAACCGCGTGAGCGAACTTTCCAAAGGACGTAAGGTCAAGGCTACGGTTTACGACGCCAAGTACCTGGAAGAAAACGGGTACGGCGGCCTGCACGGAGTGGGTCGTGGTTCCGCACGTGGCCCTCGCTTGGTCAAGCTCGAATACTCCCCCAAGAAGGCTGAGAAGCACTTGGCGCTTGTGGGTAAGGGAATCACCTTCGACTCTGGTGGTCTGTCGCTCAAGCCTGCTCAGTCGATGGAAGAAATGAAGTCAGACATGGGTGGTGCAGCTGCAGCCGCACACACGTTATTCGCCGTCGCCGACCTCGGACTCAACGTCAAGGTCACCGCATGGCTCTGCCTTGCTGAAAACATGCCTGACGGCAACGCGCAGCGCCCGTCCGACGTTGTCACAATTCTGGGTGGCAAGACTGTTGAAGTTACCAACACCGACGCTGAAGGCCGCCTGGTGCTGGCTGACGGTCTGGTTTCCGCACAGAAGGACAACCCGGACCTTGTCATTGACATTGCAACGCTGACCGGCGCTCAGATTGTGGCTCTGGGCAAGCGCACGACGGGTGTGATGGGGACCGAGCTCGCCCGCGCCAACGTTTGTGACGCGGCTCATGATTCGGGTGAGTGCATGTGGCCCATGCCGTTCCCTGAGGAAATCCGTGACCAGTTCCGTTCTGCGACTGCAGACTTGAAGAACTCCGGTGCACGCGAGGGTGGAATGCTCGCAGCAGGTATCTTCTTGAAGGAATTTATCGAAGAAGGAACCGAATGGGCCCACATCGACATTGCTGGGCCGTCGTTTACAACCAGCCCTTGGGGCTACACGCCCGAAGGTGGGACGGGTGTTCCGGTGCGAACGCTTATTGAAGTTGCCCGCTCAATGAGCAAATAACCCCGGGTCTCACGCACAGTTGTGCGGATGTCTTGCATGGAATGTGGTGTGAACCTTACTGTTGTTCGCACCACATTCGGCTTTCTTCCTGCAACGTGTTGCCAAATCTTTCCCAGTTCGTGGAAAGATAAGAATAACCGCTGATACGGCAATTTATTTTCACGAGTATGAGGAGCTCATCGTGGTTGATTCTAAGAACTCGTACGACCTGGTCATTCTGGGAGGCGGAACAGCTGGCTACGCGGCTGCGATCCGTGCGTCACAGCTTGACATGAAGGTCGCACTTATCGAACGCGACAAGGTGGGCGGAACATGCCTGCACCGTGGGTGTATTCCCACCAAGGCGCTGTTGCACGTAGCGGAAATCGCTCACAGCGTCCGCGATTCCAAGAGCTTCGGTATCCTTTCCGAATTCCAGGGTGTCGACATGGAAGCGGCCGTCAAGTTCAAAGATGGAATTGTTGACCGCAACCACAAGGGTCTGTCCGGCATGATCAAGGCCGACGGCGTAGATCTGATCAGCGGTGAAGCTAAGCTGAAAGACCAGTCTACGGTGACCGTGTCCACTGATGACGGTGAACTTGAGCTGGCTGCAAAGAACATCATTCTGGCAACCGGTTCCGAACCGAAGACGATCGGAATCGAAATTGGCGGCCGTGTTCTTACCAGCACTGAAGCGCTGAGCCACACCGAGGTGCCAGGTAGCGCGATCGTTCTGGGCGGAGGTGTGATCGGTTGTGAGTTCGCAAGCATCTGGTCTTCGCTGGGTTCGGAAGTCACGATTGTTGAA
This sequence comes from uncultured Brevibacterium sp., assembly GCA_902489185.1. Taxonomy (GTDB): domain Bacteria; phylum Actinomycetota; class Actinomycetes; order Actinomycetales; family Brevibacteriaceae; genus Brevibacterium. Next base: position 8,565 of record CABTZC010000062.1, read on the forward strand.
GGACTCCCCCGCCTTGTCGCCAACGAGGATGCCGACATTTCGAAGGAACTGGAAAAGGCATTCCGTCGCCGCAAGATCAAGTCCAAACTGGGCGTGAAGTTCAAGAGCGTCGAACAGGACGACAACGGCGTGAAGGTTCAGCTCGAAGACGGTTCAGAACTCGAAGCTGATGTTCTTTTGGTCGCCGTTGGTCGTGGACCGGTCACGGCTGGTTTTGGTTACGAAGAAGCGGGCGTGAAGCTCGACCGCGGATTCGTTGTCACAAACGAACGTCTGCACACCGGCGTTGGAAACATTTGGGCAGTCGGCGACATCGTTCCTGGCCTGCAGCTGGCTCACCGTTCGTTTGGACACGGAATCTTCGTGGCCGAAGAAATTGCGGGGCTTGAGCCAACTCCAGTCGATGAAAACGGTGTTCCACGCGCTACGTACTCAGAACCTGAAATCTTCTCCGTGGGACTGTCTGAGGACCAGGCTAAAGAAAAGTACGGCGAAGA
>CABTZC010000063.1 GCA_902489185.1 uncultured Brevibacterium sp.
GCCGGGCAGATCACCGGTTGGGGCGAATCCGTAGCAATGTCGGCGCCGCTGTATTCCTCCGAATACGTAGAAGGCGGGATCGACGTGACCCGCCGGTGGATCGCCCCCATCCTGTTTGATGTGGAAGACCTACGTGCCGAGCGCGTCGCATGGCACCTGCGCCATATTGTTGGTCACCAGATGGCTAAGTCAGCTATGGAAATGGCGGTCTTGGACGCGCAATTGCAGGCAACGGGATTGTCATTCAAGGATTACTTGGGTGGCGTGACGGACACGGTTCCATCCGGTGTGAGCGTGGGAATCCAGGACTCCATCCCCGAACTCCTCAAGGTTATTGGCGGGTACATGGAAGAGGGTTACGCCCGCATCAAGCTCAAGATTAAGCCGGGTAAGGACATCGAACCTGTCGCGGCGGTGCGGAAGGAATTCGGTGACGACTTCTTGTTCCAGGTCGACGCCAACGCCGCGTACACCCTGGTTGACGCCGCTCATCTGAAGAAGCTGGACGACTACGGCCTTCTGCTTATCGAACAGCCACTGGGCGAGGCAGACATCCGCCAGCACGCACTGCTTGCCAAGCAGATGAGCACGCCCATGTGCTTGGACGAGTCGATCGTGTCCGCCGAAGCAGCTGCCGACGCGATCTCGCTGGGTGCCGCTGACGTCATCAACATCAAGCCTGGACGCGTTGGTGGGTATCTCGAAGCGAAGAAGATCCACGACTTGGCATCGGCCCACGGTGTCGCGGTGTGGCACGGTGGCATGTTGGAACTGGGAATCGGGCGTGCGGCCAACGCCGCAATGGCGTCCTTGCCCGGGTTCACCCTGCCCGGCGACATCTCCGGATCCAAGCGTTTCTTCCACGAAGACATCACGGAAGAAATCGTTCAGCACGATGGTGTTGTCGACGTCCCCACCGGCCCAGGGTTCGGAGTCACCGTTAACCGGGAGACGCTTGCGAAGTTCACTCGCGAAACAATCGACATCACGCCTCAGAAGTAGAGGGTTTAGTCGTCGTCCGGTTCGTCGACCGGCCCCTTGTCGCGTGGTTCGTCTTCTGAACCACCCTCAGCGCGACCGGCGTCGTCGGAATCTTGCTCGCCACGACCTCGGCGGTCACGTTCAGCAAGCGCGTCACTAATGAATTTAGCGATCTCAGCGGCGCCCGGATATGAGCGTGGGTGGGATTCCGGCCGAGGTGGTTCCTGCGGTTCTGCAGAAAACCCTGCCCTGCGCGATGGGCGAGGGTCTTCACCCCAGGTGAAAGGGAAGTCGTGCATGAGATCCCCCAGAAACTCCTGAAACTGTACCGGTGAAGCGTGGCGCTTGGAGTGGGTGTGCGGTTCGCGTTCGTGGTAGTCAGAACCTTTCGCTTCTGACTGTTCGCCGTTGTCGCGCTCTTCGTCAACGTCACCTAAGTGACGGCGGAGGGACGCGACTTCACGGCGCAACGACTGCAATTCTGCTCGGATGTGGGTCAGTTCATACATAATGTCGCGAGAGTCCATACTTCAAGGCTCCCATATGAACTCAACCTGCGCGATGCAGTTTTCCTCCGTTTAGCGTGGCTTAGCTTTGCGGAATGGGTGGCCCCAGAATGAGCAGAACGGTAAACAGCACAGCAACGCCGACGAACCCAACAAGGACCGCCAAGAACGGGTGGCTGATTGCCCAGCCGCACAGGCGTTCAAACCAGTTGCGCGCTTGGCGGTTGTGGGGCAGCTCCCAGTCGCCTTCTAGCACTCCAGCTTTGTTGGCGTTGATTTCAAATGGGATTGTTGCATACGGCACGATCGCAGTGAGTAGTCCCAGTATGGTGCGTCCTAGTTTCCACCGTTGCGACGTTCCTACCAGAACAGTCACCACGCAGTAGGAAAGGAACACGAAACCGTGGATTCCTCCACCGATTCGTACGCCCAGTTCAGTCACGCCGGTGTATTTCAGGATCATTCCGGCGATCAAGAGGGTCCATGTTACGGCTTCTGCGAAAGCAAAAAGTGAGAATAGTTTTTTCGGAGTCACGCAGTCAAGTATGACGGAACTATCTGGAATCCGGATCAGCCAAACGGTTGATCTAAATCCACCCAACGTTTAATCAATTGCGCAAATGTTGAACTTATAAGTTAATGCTCATACAGTTATGCCGTGAGCACTGAAACTCAAGATATTCGCCGGTGGAAAAAACATTTGGCCAACGAGCGTGTTGAAGAACGCGTTTATCGTTCTTTAGCTCTGAAGCGCCAGGGCGAAGAACGTGAAATCCTCCTTGAACTCGCCGACGCTGAACGTCGCCATCAGGATCACTGGATTTCTCGATTAGGTGAGCACGCACATGAGACGGTGCGCCCGTCGCTCAACATTCAGCTGCTTGCTCTGATGGCGCGGCTCTTTGGTTCGATTTTTGTGCTTGCGTTGGCGCAGCAGGCAGAAGCTCGGTCGCCGTATGACAGTGAGTCCGGCGCTACCCCTCAGATGGTGGCTGATGAACGCGTTCACGCCGAGGTCGTTCGGGCTCTCGCTGCCAAGTCGCGTGCCCGGATGTCGGGGAATTTTCGAGCGGCAATCTTTGGTGCTAATGACGGACTAGTTTCTAATGTGGCCCTGGTGTTGGGGGTGGGTGCCGCGGGGGTAAGCCCGCAGATTGTTCTTCTTACTGGTGTTTCTGGTTTGTTGGCGGGCGCCCTTTCAATGGCGGCCGGGGAGTATATTTCCGTGTCGTCGCAGCGTGAACTTATTGAGGCCGGGAATCCCCACCCTCGCGCGGTTGACAATCTCACCAGTCTGGATATCAATGCGAATGAGCTGGCCCTAGTGTTCCGAGCCCGGGGTATGGATGCAGATGAGTCCGACCTGGCGGCACGCACTGCGATCAGCAAAGCGAACGCTCACCGCAACCCAACCTTTCTGCCGAAAAATATGGCATCGAATGACACTGAAGACTTAGGCACTGCAATGGGTGCAGCAATGAGCTCGTTCGTGTTTTTCGCAACCGGAGCAATCATCCCCATCCTGCCCTACATCTTTGGTATGCAGGGGATTCCGGCTATGATCGTCTCCGCTGTTTTGGTGGGCATGGCACTCATGTTTACTGGTGGAGCGGTTGGTGTTTTGTCCGGGAAGACGCCTCTGCCTCGGGCGTTCCGCCAGCTTGCGATTGGTTATGGCGCAGCTGTGGTGACGATTCTTTTGGGCATGCTTTTTGGAACCGTAGCGGGATAAGACAACACAAACGGCAAAGCAACGGGATACAAAAAGCGCACCTTGAGCAGTTACTCAAGGTGCGCTTTTCTATCTAATTTCTAGCGCTGCTGGCATTCGCCTTTACTGACGCTTGCGTCGGGTGAGCACCACGGTTGCCGATCCCACCGCTACAAGGACTGCAGCCCCTGCGATCCATGGCATCATTTCGCTACCGGTGCGTGGCAGGTTGGAGTCGCCAGCCTGGGCATCGTCTTCCTTGGCGTCGCCCTTCGAGTTGTCTTCCTGAGCGTCGTCTTCCGTAGCGTCGCCCTCAGGCTTGCTACCTTCAGAGTCGTCACCTTCTGGCTTGCCACCTTCAGAGTCGTCTTCCGAAGGAGCTTCCTCTTCAGGAGCTTCCTCTGTTGGGTCCTCTTCAGGTTTCTGAGCGTCTTCAGCTTTGTGCTCATCGGTGTAAGCGAGCTGGTAGGTTGCGTTCGCAATCGATGGAACAATCGCGTTGATGGAGTCGGTGTTCACGTTCTCCAAAGTGTCGGTGATCTGGTGGTAATTGGTGTCGAGCTGCTTACCAACTTCACCACCGAACAGTTTGGCTTCTTCTTCGGTCTTGACTTCGTCAGCACCGGAGTTCACGCCACCAACTGGGATACCGGCGTCCATGAACGCCTGGTAGTCGGAGCGTCCGGAGAACTCGGCGCCGATGTATGGCTGGTCAACAGAGTCGAAGTAGTCGGTGTAGAGCTTCTCGAGTTCAACTGAGCCTTCAGGAACCTTCACGTCTTCTGGAATGTCGCGGTAGTCACCGTTAGCGTCCAGAGTGGAAACTGCGTAGTTGTTTGAGCCGATCATGTCGTAGTTGAGGTACGAGGTGATCTTGCCCAGTTCTTCATCAGAGAGGGATTCGACGTAGTGAGTGGATCCTACGAGCCCAACTTCTTCAGCACCCCAAATACCGATGCGAACTTTGTTGTCGACTTCTCGTTCTTGGTTGGCAAGGCCTTTAGCAACAGTGAGAACACCGGCTACACCTGAAGCGTTGTCGTTGATACCGGGGCCTTCTGGGACACCGTCGAGGTGTGCGCCAAGCATGTGGACGTTGTTAGGGTCACCGGCTTTGGTTTCAGCCAGGATGTTCCAGGTCTCAGACTCCAGGAATTCGGTTTCCAGCGTCAAAGAAGCCTTGACGTCAGCGTCTTCTGCGGTGAGTTTGTCGCGGAGCGAGTCACCTGTAGCTTGGTCCACGGAGACCGCTGGGGCAGATCCTTCGAAGCGTTCACCAAGTGTTCCGTTCAAGTCGCCCTCTTCGTTGTTGTAGACGATAACACCGGCCGCACCCTTTTCAGAGGCGTTAACCACCTTTTCGGAGAACGCGCATTCACCGCGCTGAACCAGCACGATTGCATCTTTCACAGTTTCGTCGAAGTCATCTGTTGAGCATCCCAGCTCACCACCGGCGTTGTCACCGTAGTTGTCATCAACAGGAAGAACAACGGCCGCATCGGTGATGGGGTCCTTAGTTCCCTCTGTGTACGACAGCGACTGGGCTTTGACCGTTTCGCCGTCGACTGTCAGTTCGATCGTGCCGAACTTCTGGCTAGGTACGGTGAAGTTTTGGCGCTTAACTTCGTAGCCCAAGTCAGTGAGCACTTTTTCGACGTATTCGCTGGCTTCTTCGTAACCCTTGGTTCCGAGTGCGCGGAACTCTTCGTCTTCGTACTTCCACGTGATATCTGAAATGTCTTTCAGATACGCCATGGTGTCGTCGCCTGTGACGCCCATGGTGTTGAAGTGGGTTTCAGGTGCGGCTAGTGCTGGCGATGCCACCGAGGCACCTAGCGCAAGAGCAGCAACACTGGCTCCGGCTCCGTAAAGGAATCGCTTCATTGTGATTTCTTTCGTTAGTTTCCAGGAATGCAATGTAACTTACATCACAGAACCATAACAGTAGCCTGATTTTTTCCTGAGGTCGAGAGTTCTGTAACTTTTTTTCACATGAACTCTCACCCGATACACTCCACGGCCCGAGTCCTTAAACCTACTCGTCTACCAGCACTTCACCTGCTTAAATGAGGCGTATGACCGTGACAAACACCGCCGCACTCATCGACGTTGAAGCGAATAACTTCGTCTTACACGATCCATCACAATTGTTGCTTTCACTTGACGATTTAGCCGCCCACCGGGGTGACGGAATCTTCGAAACTGTGCTGGTGACATATCGCGACGACACCACCTACATCCACAATCAGGCACTCCACTTCCAGCGCTTCATCGACTCGGCCTGCATGCTTGAACTCCCCTCTCCAGACCCCAAACTGTGGGAAGAAGCGCTGCGCGCCACGGCCAAGCAGTACAAAGAACTCAACCCTGACTCCCACACCGTCTCAATTCGCTACACCTTAAGCCGCGGGCACGACAGCGACACCACTACGCACACGCCTCACGGCTGGGTTTTCACAGCGCCCGTGCCTCGCCCCGAACCCACGGAAATCACAGTCATCACCCTGAATTCCGGACTCAGCTCGACCACCGCGGAGTCAGCCCCCTGGCTTCTCCGTGGAGCGAAGACCCTCTCATACGCCACCAACCAGGCCGCAAAACGGTACGCACTCAGCAACGGCGCCAACGACGCACTCTTCCACACCAGCGACGGCTACGCCTTAGAGGGCCCCAACTCCACACTCATCCTGCGCATAGGCGACCAACTCATCACCCCAGACCCCAAAATCGGGATCCTGCACGGCACCACCCAACGGTGCATTTTTGAAAACGCAAGCTCACAGGGCCTCCTCACCCAGTACGCCAACGTCACCTTGGACGACTTCGGCAACGCCCACGGAGCGTGGCTCGTGTCCTCTGTCCGCGGCTGCCGGCCCATATCGACGATCCTTTCAAGCACCTCGGGCCCAGCCACGCATATTCCCGTCGATCACGACCTCACCGAACACATGCTGCAGTGGGTTCTGTCCAGCTGACAGAACGCGATAGCCTGGGTCTGTACAGACATCGATTCAAGAAGGTCACTCATGGGTAAACTCGCGTATCAGTTGCTCGGTGTAGGCGGAGGCGCGCTGGCAGCTCTGGCTGCACGCAAAGCGCTTACGGTCGTATGGGAAAAAACCATGGACCGCCCGACTCCTAACCAGGACACCGACGACGACTCGACACTGGCAGAAGCACTCGCCTGGACTATCGTCTCCGGTGTGGGCGTTGCCGTGGCTCAGCTGGTAGTTCAGCGTTACGCAGTCCAGACGGTGCGTAAAAACTTTGGCGAAACTGCACTGCCTAAGAAGCTGCGTAAGAAGAACGAAGAAGAGGCTTAAGTCTCCTGATCTTAAGCGTCCAAAACCTGGGCGAGTTGCCGTACTTGCGCAACTGAGTACTGCCCAGGCGCCGAAGCCCCTTGCGGTCCTGTTGCAAACGTTGCGCAGGACCCAAATTCGGCACCCATGAGGCGTGTGACTGCGCCCATCCGCCCCATGGATATTGCAATCACGGGGATGGACAGCTCACCCTGGGCCCGGTGTGCCACGTGCAGAACGCTGATCACATCGTCCATGTTGGTGGGAGTCACCGCGATTTTCGCGACACTCGCCCCGGCCTGTTCCATGGCGCGCATGCGTTCCAGCAGATCGTGTGGCGTGGCCGAAAAGTCGTGAAATGAGGCGATCACGTGGGTTCCCTGCGCACGGGCCTTTTCGACCAGCGCACGCGAATCGGGGCGGGCCAACTCTACGTCCAAGGCGATTTGAATGCCGGTTGCCCCACTGGTTTCCGCGCACTGAATAAGTGCTTCCACCGCCGAGGTGTACGCCGCTTCCGCACACTGCCCACCTTCCGCTTCCGATCGCACAGTGAAAATCAGCGGAAGCTGGGTACGTTCACGCAGGGCAGTTGCCACCTCGGCGATTTTCTCACCGAGGTCGCCCTCGCTTGCCGTTTCCCCGCCTACCGAACCACCGCCGGCAGCTTCCACCGCACAAACCAGAGGATCGACCCTCCATTCCACAACATCAGGGCTGGTGGGACCGGGGGTGAGCCACTCATCGCCAACACCATGAACGTCGTTGACGCTCGTGCACGTAACAGACGAAATGATTGCGGGCATACGCGAACACATCGGGAGCGATTTCATACCCATAGCCTACGTGGCAACGACACTACGCAAACAGCGTCTGTCCCACGAATCCGCCTTCCCTGGCACCCGGCGGGATTGCCCACACGGTGGACCCTACGGGCGTGGTCCACTCGTTGAGCAGGTCGGCCTGCGCCAGCCGTTCCTGGATTGGCAGGAACTGGCGATCGATGTTTGCCTGGTACGACGCAAAAATCAGGCCGGTTGCCCCCAAGCCCTCCTGGTAGGAGTAGACGCGCCGATAGATCTGCTCTGCCGGGTCTTGCGTGTTCCGTGACCGCGCCACGTGGCTCACGGGCGAAATCACGGACAGGCCCAGTTCGTTCTTCGCATCCAAGTCTGGAATGTCGTGTTCGTCAGTGCCCGTGAGCGGCGCACCACGTGCCATGTCACGGCCTACCGAAAACTCGCGCGCCGGCCGATCCGCTTGGTCCCACGTGGCCATATTCATTTCAATATCGCGGATCACCAGCGTCGTTCCGCCTGCCATCCATGCGGGGTAGTGATCTGCAAGATCCCGAGGTGGTTCCCCGCGGGCGGAAAACACCGCCGGGGTCACGCCGGTAGTTGTGCCCCACACCAAACGGGCGAAGTCTTCTGAGCCGGGACCCGGGTTGGCTGTTCCGTCTACCTGCCCAAACGGATTCCGAACTGTGGTGCCCTGTGGGTCCGAGCCATAAGCTCGGCGGAAGCCTTCACGCGTCCACGCAACATCGGTAAACGCGCGGGCGTCCTTCATGAGCATGCGCACCGTGTGGGCCACAGTGGACGGGTCGTCGCTACATACTTGCAACAACAAGTCCCCGTCCGTTCTCCCCTGTTGGAACCGGTCAAAGTCGAAGCGAGGTAGGGGTTTTAGCCAGTCAGGCGCTGATCGCACGCGCTCCACCAGACCACGGCCGAACCCAAACGTGACAGTCAAACGCGCCGGCCTTTCCGTCAGTTCAGGTTCAGTATCTGCCAGTGGCGGTTTCCCTTGTGTCATGGCCGCAGCGTCATCCGAAAGCAGAGTCAGCATGCGACGCACCCCGTCACGATCCACTTTTTTGCGGAGTTTAAGCGCAACGAACACGCCGTGCGCTTGAGGTGGAGTTTCCACTCCAGCTTGATGCTCACCGTAAAACGGGACCGTTTGTTCACCGTTTAAGCCTGCGTTATCCGGACGTGGGTGCTGTGGCTTGGCCTGCGCGGTTGCACGTCCAGTACCAAAACCGACTGCGCCAGCGACTCCTACGGCACCCACAACCGTCGCACCCATGAGGGTGCGACGGTTAGGCGTGGGCTGATTAGCCATTGTGACCCTCGTGCTTACTGTGGTCGCCTGGCGCATAGTTTTCCTGGGCCCCGGTGAACTCTTTCGCAGTGAACTCAAGTGGAATATCGCCTTGCGACGACGACACCGTGATCGTGATCTTCTCACCGGGTTCGATCGCTTGAGTCATCTTCATGAGCATGATGTGATCCCCACCGGGCTCAAAAGTTTTCGACTCCCCCGGCTTAATGGTGAATCCGTCTTCCTTGTGTTTCATCTGCATACCACCGGCACCGTCAGACACGGTTTCGTGCATTTCCACGATCTCCGCGTGATCCGACTTTCCACCGGTGAGAGTCAGGTCCTCGCCCGAGGTGTTTGTCACCGTTCC
>CABTZC010000064.1 GCA_902489185.1 uncultured Brevibacterium sp.
CTTCGATACCGGTGACCAAGACATCAGCGACACCATTAATGAGTACCTAGCAACAGAACACGAAACAGCCCACAGCCCTGACTCCACGGTCGCGGACCGAGCTGAACCCGGGCGTGCTGAAAGTGTAGGGTGGGCCCAGGAGTTTCCCCGGGAGGTTGCTGACGAGTTCGCAATCGCAGGGGAGGTGTTCAGCGGAGACACCCGCCCCTGGGAACCCAGCGTGGAACCACCACCGTTTTAGTAAGCCAACCCAATGGTGGCTGGTCTGATCGGGCGCCTTGACCGAACCGCTCTGACCAGGGCCGCCCTCAACCTGGCCGTTTTGACTAGAACTGTGTTGATCGGGTTGGAACGGTTAAAGGCAGAAACTAAAGGTCACGCAAATTAAAAACCACGACAGCCATGCGTATTTTCAGCCTGACCGCCGCGGTGCTTCCAATATAAACCCAAAAGTCACAAAACGTCACGTGAAGTTACTCACCAGTTTCAACTACTTCTCGCTGGTTGCGCCTGTACCCCGGATCCAGCATCCGGTTACACGCAATCACAACCAGTGCAGCCACCGATGAGCCCAACGCTGGGATCAGTAGCGCGGTCTTTGCGCCGTAGGAATCAGTAGCGATTCCAGCCAGTACTGATCCGGCTGCAACCCCCACGCTCATGAGGGTTCCGATCCACGCGAACGCTTCGGTCAACCGTGACACGGGAGCGAACTGTTCAATGATGGTCGACGCCGCAATGATCGACGGCGCAACCGTCAACCCCACAAAGAACATAATGATGCACAAGAGCAGGAGCGAGGACGCAAGCTGGAAAGCCCAACCGCCTAACGCCAAAGCAGTCAGTGCAATAGCAAACCGAACCCGGGCCTTGCTCTTCCAGGTGACGGCCCCATACACGATCCCCGCCGACAACGAACCGATCGCATGCACGCCAAGAGCAACACCGGCAAACGACTTCAAACCCTGCTCTTCTGCAAACGCGACCGCCCCAACGTCTAGCGCACCAAAGTTAATGCCCACGAACAGCTGCGACATCACCACCACAAAAATTGCGGGATTGGACATCACTTTGCCTTTGGGGGCCGTTGGATCATGCGTGGCGACCGGGGGTTCTGTGTCCTTCTGGCTGTAGTACAACGCTGCGCCAATAGCCAACGCCACCGACGATGCGATGATCCCCACAGCCGGTTGCACCGCGGTTGCCAGCACCGTCACAAACACCGGGCCCACAATAAACAAGAACTCGTCAGCGACAGATTCCCATGACAAGGCTGTAGAAAACTGCCGAGGTGTGGGAGCGACGTGCGACCACCTGGCACGTACCAGCGAGCCCACACTGCCCACACTTGCCCCGGTCACCACCGTGACCGGATACACGAGCCACCACAGATCCGCATACACGGCAACGACCAAAAGAACCGTGGCCACAAGGTGAACGTAGGTCACCGGCACCATGACTCGTGACTGACCGTGCTTGTCGACAAGTTTGGCCAAAAACGGGGTCGCAATCGCGACTGCCACCATGTACACGGCGGATAAAACTCCGGCCAGCGCATACGACCCCGTGACACCCTGCACAAAAAGCACGATTCCCAAGCCCAAAATGGCCATAGGGAACCGCGCAATGAGCCCAGCGAACGAAAAACGCCAGGCCCCAGGCAGGCTCAGAATGTCACGGTAGGTAGAAAGCACCAGATAATTCTAGACCTCCATTGACGGTTTCTTAACACACTTCAAGGGTGGTCTAAGACACCAAAGTCATGAAACGTAGACTCTGCTCCGAAGTCTTCGCTGTCGACCAAACCTCAAGCGAGCGGGACTAGACTCGAACCATGAGCACCCCGCCACTGACCGATACGCTCGAAATCCCCACTCCACACGCACAAGAACCCAATGACGTCCTCTCCGCGCTCGACACCTCGGCGGAAAATGGGCTCACCGGCACCGAGGCTGCCACCCGGCTGAGATCCCACGGCCGCAATGAACTCGCCCGCACAGAAACCGCACCGATCTGGCGACGCGTACTGCGATTACTGAACGAACCACTGACGTACCTGCTGTTCGTCGCGATCATCGTCTCGGTCATTGCCTGGGTTGCCGAAGGCCGGCAAGGCGCCCCGATTGACGCGATCGTCATCGCCGCAGTCATCATTCTGAACACGCTCATCGGATTGGTCCAAGAACTCAAAGCCGCTGATGCGGTCGCCTCGCTCAAAGAGATGACCAGCCTCAACGCAACCGTTATTCGTGACGCTCGCACCCAGGTCATAGACGCCGCCAACCTAGTTCCGGGCGATATCGTGCAACTTGCAGAAGGCGATGCAGTGCCAGCTGACGCCCGGCTACTTTCTAGCAACGGCCTCATGGTCGCCGAAAGCGCTCTGACAGGCGAATCTGTGCCCGTCCACAAGACCGTCGACGCGGTTGCCGCTGACACTCCGTTGGCTGACAGGCTGCCAATGGTCTATTCCGGTACGGCTATCACGCAGGGCAGTGCCCGTGCGGTTGTCACCGGGACAGGGGCCACCAGCGAAATTGGCCACATTGCAGGCATGATTTCGACGGCAGAAACCACCCGCACGCCCCTGCAAAAGGAGATGGCGGCAGTGGGCAAGACGCTCACCATCGTCGTCACCGCGATCGCCCTGGCGGTCATGGCAACGGTCTACCTCGTCACCGCAGACCACTCGGTATCCTCACTGGTGAGCATTCTGCTGCTGGGTGTTTCCTTAGCAGTCGCCGCCGTACCAGAGGGTCTCACGGCGATCGTCTCAGTAATCCTCGCAATGGGTGTGCGTCAGATGGCAGACCACCAGGCAATCGTTAAGAAACTTGACGCGGTCGAATCGCTTGGCTCTGCCGGGGTGGTGTGTACTGACAAGACCGGAACGCTCACCCTGAACCAGATGACAATCGACCGCGTCATCACCGCTGACGGCCGCCATCACATCACCGACCTCCAGGCCGCTGAGACTCTGGTCCTCGGCTCGATCGCTTCGAATGCCCGGCTCACGGCGGAAGGGCCGATCGGCGACCCGACTGAAGCGGCGTTTCTCATCGCCTGCTCCGATGCCGGTCACGCCGTGCCCCGGGCACACCGCTTTGATGAACTGCCGTTCTCCTCTGAACGCAAACGCATGTCCGTTCTCACGGCGCACAACAGTGGTGCGCCTGACGCTCTGCAGCTTGTCATGAAAGGCGCTCCCGATGTGGTACTCGCCCGCTGCACTCACGTGCGCACCGCAAGCGGGGACGTAGAGGCCACCCCCGAGGTGCGTGCCCGCCTGGACGCGGAACTCACCTCTTTGGCCGGAGAGGCCTACCGGACACTGGCGGTGGCCGTACGCGAGGTGCCTGCCACCTCGGGCACAGACGACAACCCCGCGCCACACCTGGACGCGGAGATGGAACAGGGACTGACATTTGTGGGACTCGTTGCGATGATCGACCCACCCAGGCCAGAAGCCAAGGCGGCGATCGCTCAAGCGCAACAGGCCGGGATCCGCATCATCATGATCACCGGCGACCACCCACTCACAGCTCAGAGGATCGCCACCGACCTGGGCATCAACAAACCGAACATTCTCACCGGCGCGCAACTGAACGAACTCGATGACGCGCAGTTCGCCGAGGCCGTTGAGAACACCGCTGTCTTTGCTCGCGTCGATCCCAGCCACAAGTTGCGGATCGTCAACAGTTTGCAAGCCCACGGTCATGTCGTGTCCATGACCGGCGACGGTGTGAACGACGCGCCCGCCCTTAAGCGCGCAGACATCGGAGTGGCGATGGGCATTACCGGTACGCGAGTATCACATGATGCCGCAACGATGATTCTTGCCGATGACAACTTCTCCTCGATCATCAGCGCAGTCAAGCTTGGACGCGGAATCTACTCGAACCTCAAGAAGGTGCTGCGCTACCTGCTGTCCTCGAACATGGGGGAGGTGCTCACCGTTTTCGGTGGTGTTGTCCTTGCAAGTGTGTTGGGTCTCATTGAAGCCGATGGCACGGTGATCTTGCCACTGCTTGCCACCCAGATTTTGTGGGTGAATCTCGTCACCGACTCCTCGCCGGCGCTCGCCCTGGGGGTGGACCCCGTCGACGACCATGTGATGACCAAACCTCCGCGTCGGCCCGATCAACGCGCGCTCGACGGGCGAGAATGGGCACGGATCCTCAGCACCGGATTCGTCATGGCGCTGTTGTCACTCCTCGCCCTCGACGCCTGTTTGCCCGGCGGGCTTATCGCTGGTGACGACGACGTAGCCACCGGCCGCACAGTCGCTTTCACCGTGCTCGTCATTCTGCAGCTGGTGAACACGCTGTCGGTCCGCCATGCGCACAGGTCGATGTTTATTGGTGTGCTGAGTAACCACTGGTTGTGGCTGGCGTTAGCGATCGGGTTATTACTGCAACTGATTGTTGTTTACGTGCCGATTCTTAACGCCGCGTTTTCAACCGTGCCGTTGGACGGGGCACACTGGTTACTGGTCATCGGCTGTGCGGTGGTCTTCATCATCCTTGAAGAACTGCGCCGGGCAGTCGTGACGATGGCCCGGCGGGGGTGAACCGGCTAACTACCTACTTGAGAACAGCGCCAACGACCTCACGGGCCTGCTGTTGAACCTGTGCCAAGTGGTCATCGCCCTTGAACGATTCAGCGTAAATCTTGTACACGTCTTCCGTGCCAGACGGCCGTGCAGCAAACCACGCGTTATCCGTGGTCACCTTCAGCCCGCCAATAGCGGCACCGTTTCCGGGTGCCTCCGTGAACGTGCCCGTGATGGGGTCACCCGCCAACGTGGTGGCCGTGACATCTGATGCGCTGAGTTTCTTCAAAACAGCCTTCTGCTCAGGTGTGGCAGGCGCATCGACGCGAGCGTAGGAACTCGCACCCAATTCCGCAACCAGCTTGGCGTGACGCTGTGACGGGGTTTCGCCGGTCGTAGCCGTGATCTCGGCAGCCAACAGACACAGCAGGATCCCGTCCTTATCCGTGGACCACGCAGAGCCGTCCATCCGCAAGAACGACGCGCCCGCGGACTCTTCGCCGCCGAATCCCAAGGTGCCGTCGGCCAGCCCATCCACAAACCACTTGAACCCAACGGGCACCTCGACCAGCTTCCGCCCCAGGCGCTCAGCCACCCGGTCGATGAGACTGGACGACACCAGGGTCTTCCCAATTGCCACCTCGGCGCCCCAACCGGGACGGTTCTGGAACAGGTAGTCGATGGCCACGGCCAGGTAGTGGTTGGGGTTCATGAGCCCGCCATCAGGGGTGACGATCCCGTGCCGGTCAGCATCCGGGTCGTTCCCAAAGCACAAATCGTAGTCGCCAGCCGACTCAATGAGCGACGCCATGGCGTACGGCGAGGAGCAGTCCATGCGGATCTTCTCATCCCAGTCCAGGGTCATGAAGCTCCACGCCGGATCCACCTGCGAGTTCACCACGTCCAGGTTGAGGTCGTGAATCTCGCTAATCGAGGACCAGAAGTCCACGCTGGCGCCACCTAGCGGGTCGGCGGCCAGACGCAAGCCGGACTGCGCAATCGCCTCCATATCAATGACCGCGCCGAGGTCGTCAATGTAGTTGTCGACGTAGTTGAAGTTGGTGGTGTTCTCCAGGTGGAAGGCCCGCTGGAACGGGGTGCGTGGGATGTCCCGCCAGCCACCTTCCAGCAGTTCGTTGGCCCGGTTTTCGATCCACGCGGTGATGTCGGCGCCAGCTGGGCCACCGTGGGGTGGGTTGTATTTGATTCCACCGTCGCTGGGCGGGTTGTGGGACGGGGTGATGATGATGCCGTCTGCCAGCCCTTGTGCGGTGCCCACCCGTTTGTTGTGCGTGATGATTGCGTGGCTCAGCACCGGGGTTGGGGTGTAGCCGTCACGGTCGTCGATCATGACGGGCACGTCCGCACCCGCGAGCACCTCCAGCACTGTGAGGAGTGCAGGCTCTGACAGGGCGTGCGTGTCGCGGCCCAAGTAGATGGGACCGGTGTAGTTTTGGCCGGATCGGTATTCGATGATGGCTTGGGTGATCGCCACGATGTGAGCTTCGTTGAATGACCCGGTGAGACTGCTACCCCTGTGTCCCGAGGTGCCAAATGCTACCCGCTGGGTGGGCTCGTTGGCCGCGGGTACGGTGTCGTAGTACGCATCGAGCAGTTTAGTGATGTCGACGAGGTCTTTTTCCTGGGCTGGTTGTCCGGCTCGGTTGGTCATGTTCACTCACTCCGGTCGTGCTACAAGGTGTGGGCGGGTATGCGGGCTGTCAGTGTGGGATCAAACTCGGGATCAAACTACTGTGGGTTCTTGACCATTTTCGGACACAATCGGCCGTCCATGGTCGAGGTTCCAGGCTCCCATTCCGCCTTCGACAACCACCGCGTCAAAGCCGTTGAGGTTGAGCCATGCGGCGGCACGCAAAGCGCGCCCACCGGAACGGCAGACGACGTACACGTCGACATCGACGGGCACGTCGCCGTAGCGTGGCTCAAGTTCACTGAGCGGAATGTGGTGCGCACCTTCAATGTGTCCGGCTTCAAACTCGAAGTCTTCACGGACGTCCAGGAAAACAGCGTCGTCTGGGATTTCTGGAACGGTAACTGTTGGTTCGCTCATACCGTCAGTGTAGCCTCGCCTGTCAGCGGTTGGGCTGATATTTCACTTCCGCATGGTGCCGGTATCACGCAGTGAAACGTGCCAGCTTAATGCCTCTTCCAAGATGTGTGGCGTGTGGAGTCCGGTCGCGTTCTTGCATGCCCGGTCGTAGTAGTCACGCAGCGCGTCACGGAAGTCTGGGTGCGCACAGTTGTCGATGATGCGCTGGGCGCGTTTGTGCGGGGAAGCTCCGCGCAGGTCAGCGATTCCTTGTTCGGTCACAATGACGTGAACATCGTGTTCCGTGTGGTCGACATGGCTGGCCATGGGTACTACGGAGGAAATTTTTCCACCCTTAGCCGTAGACGGCGACACGAAGAAGTTGAGGAATGCGTTTCGTGCGAAGTCACCTGAACCGCCGATCCCGTTGATCATCTTTGAACCCATGACGTGGGTGGAATTCACATGCCCATAGATGTCGGTTTCGACCATGCCGTTGATCGCAATGACACCTAAACGGCGCACGATTTCTGGGTGATTCGACATTTCTTGGGGGCGCAACAAGATACGTCCCTTGTACGTGTCGATGTTCTGGTTGAACTTTTCAGCCACATCCCGTGACAGGCTGAATGACGTAGCTGAAATGCTGTCCAGCTTGCCCGTGTCCAACAGGGCGAGCAGGTTGTCCTGGATGACCTCGGTGAAGGAGGTCATGTGTTCAAACTCTGATTCGGCCAATCCTGCGAGCACCGCATTTGCCACATTTCCCACGCCTGACTGCAACGGCAGAAGGTTCTTTGGCATGCGTCCGGCTTTGACTTCGTGGCGCAAAAAGTCGATGAGGTACCCGGCCATCGCGTGTGACGCGTCATCGACCGGGCTGAATGTGTTGTCGCGGTCGGGGGCGTGGGTTTTCACGATCGCCACGATCTTGTCAGGGTCCACCCGGAGGTACGGGTCACCAATCCGCTGATCGGGTGACAGGATCTGGATGGGGTTGCGGTGCGGAGGAATGCGCGTCCCGTAGTAGACGTCGTGCATGCCTTCGAACTGGGTGGGCAACCAGTCGTTGACTTCCAGAATGACTTTGTCGGCAAGGTCCAGCCAGGTTTTGTTATTTCCGACCGAGGTGCCCGGAACCAAGAGCCCATTAGGGAGTACCGCTGCGACTTCGATGACGGCAACGTCAAGGTTGCCGTAGAAACCGAACCACACCTGTTGGGCAAGGTGGCTCAGGTGCTGGTCCATGTATTCGACGCGACCCTCGTTAATGGCTTTCCGCATGTCCGGGTCGGTGTTAAAAGGCGTACGCAGATGCACCCCATCGACATCAGCCAAAGCGCCATCCACCTCGGCGGAGGTGGAAGCACCAGTAAACATGCCAATCGAGAATTCGTCGCCAGCGCTGTGCGCGTCACGAATCCGGTTGGCGAGTGCTTGCGGAACTGCTTTAGGGAAACCGGCACCGGTAAAACCACTCATTCCGACGTTGTCGCCATGGTTGATGAACGACGCGGCGTCGGATGCAGACATAACCTTGTGGGTTAGTTCAGGACACAAAATGCGGGACATGGTCCTCATTCTTTCAAATGACTCACAAAGGAGGTAAACGGACTCCGTTCACGGCCTCACCTTCAGCGCCGTTTTGTGCGTCAGCAACGGGGTCGATGTGATTGGCCGAAACATCAACACTACCGTCGAAGAACGGTTCAATGTTGTTTGCTTGTTCAGAACCAAGCATACGTAATGTTGTGAGCACATACTGGTAGGCAAGTGACTCCGGAGTGTACGCGCCACCGGGTACGAACCACTGCGGGATTGCGTTGCACATCGCGTTCACCGAACGAGTCATCAACGCTGGGTCGTCAACATGGAAGATCCCCTGGGAACGACCTCGGGCAATAATTTTTTCAAACACGGAACTGGATTCGCGCTGCATTTCGTGGGCTTGAGCGTAGCGCGGGCCGGCCAACCGGCCGGTTTCTAGCAGAATGACGCGGGAGTACATCACATTGATGCACCGGTAGCTCACCAAGTGTTGAACGCCGTATGCGACTTGCGCGTTTACGTCGTCGGGGGCGTGGGTAAGGATTTCCGCCGTGCGTGCGTTGTAGGTGGAGTAGGCCTTTTCCACCAGCGCAAACAGTGCTTCCTTCTTGGATGAGAAGTAGTAGTACAGTGCGGAAAGGCTGAGGTCAGCGCGCTGGGCGATGTCGCGAATGGATGCTCCGTCGAATCCATTGTGCGCAAACGTCACCAGAGCGGCCTGCAGAATTTGGTCCCGGCCATTGGGCTTTGTCATGCGGGGCTCCTTTTCGTGAGCTTCTCAACAACCTAATC
>CABTZC010000065.1 GCA_902489185.1 uncultured Brevibacterium sp.
GGTTACGACATTGAAGAAGTCGACAAAATGTGCGACAAGATCAACGCCTACTTCACCGATGGCCTGGCGATGAGTGTTGACGA
The DNA here is from genome assembly GCA_902489185.1 of uncultured Brevibacterium sp. Lineage (GTDB taxonomy): Bacteria > Actinomycetota > Actinomycetes > Actinomycetales > Brevibacteriaceae > Brevibacterium. The sequence goes on from CABTZC010000065.1 coordinate 84, forward strand.
GGTTCGTCGCGTCCTATTTAAGATCCGCAAGGGCAAGAAGGCCTACAACGAAGACCAGGTCGATGCGTTTATTGACCGTGTTGTTGAAGTGATGGCCTCGGTTGACTGATATCCACTGGTTTGCCCGGCCCGGGGTTCGCGGGGAGGGCCATCCGGGGCTCATGAACCCGGTGTATGAGCTGTTGGATTTTCCCGTTGCGATGGGGCGCGCTGATGACGTGTTTGTGCGCGATCGCAACTGTTTTGGGGAGCTAGTGGAGCTTACTTTCGCCGAGGTGTTAGACCGCTCCGCTAAGTTCGCCGGTGTGTTGCGCCTGATGGATGTTGGTGAAGGGACGTGCGTGTCGGTTGCGACCGATGTGTCCCCGCTGACTGCCCACTTGGTGAGGTTGGGCGCGTGGCGTGTGGGCGCATGTGTTGCGCCCGCGGACCCAGATGCCTCCGTTCGGATTGTGGCTGGAGAGACTCCAGCCCAGAGTCCCAGCGAACGAGGCGCTCACCAGGCGTTTTCTAAGCCCGTGAAGGCGTTGCCCAGTCATTTTGAGGGCGCTGTTGCCCTGTTTGACGGAAACGAGTTTGTTCTAGACACGGTTGTGCGTGACGCGCGGGTTGAGCCGGCCGCCGTGGTGGAACTTCTGCCGGATGCGGTTGTTCAGTGCCCCGACGCGCCTCACACCGAGCGTCTGACAGCCCTGGAAGCTATCTCGACATACGCATAAGCTGCGTACGCATAACCTGCGAGCCCCGATAGTCTGGAGCCAAAACGCGAAAGTGGCCAGGAACAGCTCAACCGTTCCCAGCCACCTCACTTTAGACGACCTATGCGCGCCCCTCTAGGCGAACGCGTTGATACCGGTGAGCGAACGTCCCAACGTGAGCTGGTGAACCTCGTGGGTACCTTCGTAGGTCAGAACGGTTTCCAGGTTAATGGCGTGGCGCAGTGGCGAGTATTCGCTGGTAATACCCGAACCACCAAACAGCGCACGCAAGTCACGGCAGATGTTCATCGCCGTGTCGGCGGTGACCATCTTGCCCAAGCTGATCTGTTCAGGGCGAACACCCGTGGTGTCCTTGAGCTTGCCCAGGTGGGCTGCCAGCAGAGTGATCTGCGAGTACTGACCAAACGCCTTTGCCAGTTTCTGCTGCGTGATCTGGAATGCCGCGAGCGGCTTGTCAAACTGGATACGTGAACCGGTGTACATGAGCGCCTGCTCGAGCGCGTCGCGAGCAGCACCAGTAGCACCAAACACAATCCCAAAACGAGCTTCAGACAAGCAGGTGAGTGGCCCGCGCAGACCCTTAGCCTTAGGCATCATGGCGTCAGCAGGGAGGCGCACGTTGTCCAGCACGATTTCACCCGTAATGGACGCACGTAGCGACAGCTTGCGCTGAACCTTGGGGCACTCAACGCCAGGCGTGTCGGTGGGAACCACGAAACCGCGGATGACGGGGCGACCCTTGTCGTCCTCTTCGTCAGTCTTAGCCCACACAACAGCTACATCGGCAACAGGGGAGTTGGTGATCCACATCTTTGCGCCGTTGAGCACCCAGTCGTCACCGTCGCGCTTGGCCACAGTGCGCATGTTGGACGGGTCAGATCCCACATCAGGTTCGGTCAGACCAAAGCACCCGATGGCTTCACCCTGAGCCATGCGCGGCAACCATTCGTTCTTCTGCTCTTCTGAACCCCAGTGGTGGATCGCGAACATCGCAAGCGATCCCTGCACAGACACGAGCGAACGCAGACCCGAGTCCACGGCTTCAAGTTCGCGGCATGCTAGACCGTACTGGGTCGCGGTGGAACCGGCGCATCCATAGCCCTCGAGGTGCATACCCAGGACGCCCAGCTGGCCCAGTTCCTTGGCGAGTTCACGAGCCGGAATGGTGCCTTCTAGGTACCAGTCGCCGATCTTGTCACGCAGGTTGTCATCGGCCCACTGGCGGACAACACCGGCCCATTCGAGGTCTTCTTTGCTAAAAACCGAATCGATTTGCAGGATTTCGTCCGGCGTTTGCGTCTTTGCCACGTTTGTCTCCTTGTTTCCGATGGTGTGTAGATGCGCGACTGCGTATCCGAATCGTCTATCTGCACTGTACATTGCGTGTTCCGTGTCACTAAAACCGGCCCGAGGTTGCGCGGTTGGCTCAGCGTCTTCTGCAGTTAGCGTGTCAAGATTGTGGGGTGGCTGTTCGACAAATCGCAATTTTAGGTTCAACTGGTTCAATCGGAACACAGGCGTTAGAGCTCATTTCTGCTCACCCTGACCGTTTTCGTGTGTCGGCGCTGTCTGCGGGCACCAACGTTGACTTGCTGGCCCGTCAGGCGGTTGAGTTCGGGGTGCCTGTCGTTGGGTGTGCTTCCCACGCCGAGGCGGTAGTCGCCTCCGCTGTGGACGCGGCTGCCAGCGAAGCAGGTAAACCCAACCCGGTGCGTGAGATTGTGTGTGGCCCTGAAGCTGCCGCAACGATTGCGGCCATGCCCACCGACACGGTGCTCAACGCGATCACGGGGGCGGCCGGATTGACCGCAACCTATGCCAGTTTGCAGGCCGGAACCGACACGGCCTTAGCGAACAAGGAGTCCCTCATTATCGGTGGGACCATGATCACTGACCTGGCAGCCTCAACGGGCGCTCGCCTCCTCCCCGTCGACTCGGAACACTCTGCCCTGTGGCAAGCCTTGCGCGCGGGCACCCACCGGGAAGTCGACAGGCTAGTCTTAACCGCCTCGGGCGGTCCTTTCCGAGGCATGACCCGCGAACAGTTAGAGCGTGTGTCCCCGCAACAAGCGCTCAAACACCCCACGTGGGACATGGGGCGGGTGATTACCACGAACTCAGCGAGCCTGGTGAACAAGGGGCTCGAGGTGATTGAGGCGCACCTGCTGTTTGACGTGCCGTATGACCGGATCGACGTGGTGGTTCACCCGCAGAGCAACATCCACTCGATGGTGCAGTTTGTGGACGGCTCCACGTTGGCGCAAGTGTCGCCACCAGACATGAAACTTCCGATCGCATATGCCTTGGGGTACGAAGAACACATTCCTAAAGCCACGGCCCCAAACGACTGGTCACAACCCGTGACGTGGACCTTTGAACCGGTCGACCACCAAGCGTTCCCAGCGTTGGGGTTGGCGGCACGGGCCGGGCAAGCCGGGGGAGTACACCCCGCGTGGTACAACGCCAGCAACGAAGTATTCGTAGACGCGTTCCATGACGGGCACATCAGCTTCACCGCAATCAGCGACGGTTTGGCCGCAGCCTTGGACAAGGCCGACCAGCTGAAGGCAGACAACCCGGTAACTGGTGGCCTTACACTTGAACACGTCCTGGAAGCTGACGCACACGCCCGCGCCTGGGCTCACGAGTGGGTGAACGCATGACAATCCTTCTGTACATTCTGGGAGTCATTCTTTTCTTAGCCGCAATTGGCTTGTCGATTGGACTCCACGAAATTGGTCACTTGGTGCCTGCCAAGAAGTTCGGCGTCAAGGTCACCGACTACATGATTGGGTTTGGCCCAACCTTGGTGTCGTTCAAACGTGGGGAGACGCGGTACGGAATCAAACTCTTGCCCCTGGGTGGGTTCATCGCAATGCCGGGAATGTACCCGCCCAAGGAAGCCACGCACACGCGTGCACAAGATGTACCGAACGAAAAAACGGTTCGCGGTATCGTGCGCGAAGCAGCTAAGAAGCGTCACGCGAACGTGGAACTGGCTGACTCTCAACAGCCCGTGGTGACCGACACGCGGCAGGACGGGACACCTCGGAAGGGGCGCCTGTTCGAAAACACCCTGGCCGACGCCCGCGAATTCTCCAACCGAGGCATCGAACCCGGGGAAGAACACCGCACGTTCTACGCGCTCAACCTGCCCAAACGCCTGGTCGTGATGTTCGGCGGGCCGTTCATGAACCTGCTACTGGGAATCGGAATCCTGGCGCTGGTGCTCTTAGGAATCGGAGTGCCTGGCCCGTCCACCACCGTTGCGACCGTGGTCGAATGTGCCGTCCCCGCGTCAGAGGCCCAAGACCGGCAAGCAGCCGGGAACGACGACTGCACACCTAAAGACCAGCTCACTCCAGCGTGGGAAACCGGCATCAAGCCTGGCGACACAATCCTCGAAATCGGGGGCACCCCAGTTGAGTCCTGGGATCACATGACCGAACAGATCCGCGCCGCCGCCGGAACAACGGTCCCCATCAAACTCGAGCGCGACGGCCAGGTGATCACAAAGGACGTGCCGATTATCACCTCGGAACGCCCCAAAACTGACGAACAGGGCAACCCCATCGTCAACTCCGACGGCATACCCGAAACCGAACAAGCCGGGTTCCTGGGAGTCTCACCCACGCAAGAACTCACCCCCATCCCTGTGAGCGAATTCCCCGCAACGGTAGGGTCTTCGATTACCCAGACCTTCAGCGCGCTGTTCCATCTGCCGCAACGCCTGGTCGAAATCGGGCAGATCGCCATCAGCGGGGGAGAGCGGCCGGCCGACGGTCCAATCGGCGTCGTGGGAATCGGACGCGTGGCCGGCGAAATCGTATCCACGGACCTGTTTAACGTCGTGGACAAAATCCAACTGGGCTTGAGCCTGGTGGCCTCGCTGAACTTCTTCCTGTTCGCGTTCAACCTAGTGCCGCTGTTGCCCCTGGACGGCGGTCACATTGCGGTCGCGCTGTATGAAGGCGCTCGCCGTCGAATCAACCTGGCCCGAGGTCGTGGCATCGTTGGTCCGTTCGACACCGCCCGCTTGCTACCGCTCACCTACGGGGTCGTGGGAGTCATGCTGGTCATGACGCTCCTGTTGCTGTACGTGGACCTATTCAATCCGATCACGTTACGTGATCTGTTTGGCGGTTAGGTCCAGTCGCGGACTAGGTCGAATACGGACACCGAACACACGAAGACATAGAATGAACCTACATCGCGTGGAAGGGAAAGAATGCCTGCCGTAAATCTTGGAATGCCATCGACTCCCACTGTTTTGGCGCCGCGTCGCAAAACCCGCCAAATCAAAGTTGGAAGCGTAGGGGTGGGGTCAGACTACCCCGTGAGTGTGCAGTCCATGACAACCACCAAAACCACGGACATCAACGGCACGTTGCAGCAGATCGCCGAACTCACCGCGTCCGGGTGCGACATTGTGCGCGTGGCCTGCCCCAGCGCCGACGACGCTGCAGCACTCCCGGCGATCGCCCAGAAGTCGCAGATCCCCGTGATCGCTGACATCCACTTCCAGCCCAAATACGTGTTTGCGGCGATCGAAGCCGGCTGCGCCGCGGTTCGTGTGAATCCCGGAAACATCCGCAAGTTCGACGACCAGGTGAAAGAAATCGCCCAAGCCGCCAAGGACCACGGCACCTCGATCCGCATTGGTGTCAATGCCGGATCGCTAGACAAGCGCATCATGGAGAAATTCGGAAAAGCCACGCCTGAAGCCCTGGTCGAATCGGCCGTGTGGGAAGCCTCGCTGTTCGAAGAACACGACTTCCACGACTTCAAAATCTCGGTCAAACACCACGACCCCGTCATCATGGTCGAGGCCTACCGCCAACTTGCCGAACGCGGAGACTGGCCGCTCCACCTCGGCGTGACCGAAGCCGGCCCCGCCTTCCAGGGGACCATCAAATCTGCGACCGCCTTTGGGGCGCTTTTGGCAGAAGGCATTGGTGACACGATTCGTGTGTCACTGTCCGCGCCGCCGGTTGAAGAAGTCAAGGTAGGAACCCAGATCCTGCAGTCGCTCAACCTTAAGGAGCGCAAGCTCGAGATTGTGTCGTGCCCGTCGTGCGGGCGTGCGCAGGTTGACGTGTACGAGCTTGCCAACAAAGTCACTGAAGGTCTCAAGGGCCTCGACGTGCCACTGCGCGTGGCCGTCATGGGGTGCGTTGTCAACGGTCCCGGTGAGGCGCGCGAAGCCGACCTGGGTGTCGCATCTGGCAACGGCAAGGGCCAGATCTTCGTCAAGGGTGAAGTCATCAAGACTGTCCCTGAGTCCAAGATCGTGGAAACCCTGATCGAAGAAGCCTTGCGTATCGCTGAAGAAAACGGCGACCCGTCCGGGGAGCCAGAGGTTGTCGTCGGTTGATCCGTCTGGCGCCTCTGCTCCACCATCACACACCGTGGGTGCAGGGCGTATGTGCTGCCGACCCAGCTGGAACCATCACCATCCAACGGCTGGTTGACGGGGCTGGTTCGGCTCAGATCGACGCGCCGTCCGGTGTCCTGTGGGGCACCGTCAGCGAACAGGGGAGTGCCCTGCCACCAGAGTCGGTTTTCTGGATTGGGTACTCCGTCACCCCACTCACCCCGTCGCTTAACGGGGTCGCTGACGTGGCGTCGCTTCTCAACCGCCGAGGTCGTTACCCGTGTTCGCTGGTGGGGCACCGAGAACCGGTTTTGGATGTGTATCGCCGACTAGTGTGGGGACCACCTCGGGGAGTGCGACCGCACCAACCGTTGCTGGTCGCATGTGAGCGGCCGGACGTTGACGAGATCCCGGTCCGCGTCGCCAGGACCGACGAGTACGCGCAGGTGTATGACGCCTCCGTGGCGATGTTCAAAGAAGAAGTGGGGTTTTCACCTGAACAGCCCAACCCTTCCGGATACCGGGCCCGCGTGCGATCACTATTGACCGGCGGGCACACACTCGTGCTCAGCGACGGGAACACCCTGATCTTCAAAGCCGACCTCGGCGTGATCTCCAGTCGGGCAGTCCAAGTCCAAGGCGTGTGGGTCCACCCCGCCTACCGGGGCCAAGGAATCGCCAGCCGCGCCATGGTTTCCGTGACACGACACGCCCTTACGTACGCACCCACGGTGAGTTTGTACGTCAACTCATTTAACACCTCGGCGCTGGGCGCTTATGCGCGCGCTGGCTACCGGCAGATAGGCGAATTCGCCACAGTCATGTACTGACGCGGCTCCCTGACGTGGCGACTCAACAGGTGGGACGTGACGGCTCGCACAGTCGTAAAAGGTGACCCTGTGCACATGAAAATCTCAGAATGATCTAGCATTGAGGTGTTTCAATACGGCCTTTGGCCGGAACCTGTCGGTCGAGGCGCGCACGCCTCCCTGAACATACGGACGTTTAAATATGATGATGGCAACTTCGAAAAAGAAGAAGAAAAAGAAGAAGGGAAAGAAGGGGAAGAAGGGCGCATCCTTTGATCCCAAGTCCCTGATCAAACCCGCAATCTGGGCGGGTGTGGCAATCGTCGCGATTGTCATCGTGGTACTCATTGCCAACTGGCTGCGAAGCCTCGACCCTGTTGCGGCCTTCATTGAGAAGTACCCAGGCGAATACGAACTTCCAGAAGGTGCGCCGGTCGGGTTCCCCGCATGGCTGAACTGGCAACACTTCCTCAACATGTTCTTCATGCTGCTGATTGTGCGTTCGGGCTGGCTCATTCGCACCACGCCTAAGCCTGATTCTTTCTGGACACGCGACAACACCAAGTTCATCAAGACCAAGGGCGAACCCAAGAAAATCTCGATGAACCACCTCATCCACTTCTCATTCGACGCGCTGTGGGTCCTCAACGGTGTGATCTTCTTTATCTTGCTGTTCGCTACAGGTCAGTGGATGCGTATCGTTCCCACCAGCTGGGATGTGTTCCCCAACGCGCTGTCGGCTGCCCTGCAGTACGCTTCGATGAACTGGCCAACGGAGAACGGGTGGATCAACTACAACGGTCTGCAGCAGCTGGCCTACTTCACCACCGTGTTCATTGCTGCCCCACTGGCCATGATCACCGGTCTGCGGATGTCAGAAGTGTGGCCTATTAAGGGCAAATTCAACGACGTGTACCGTGTTGAACACGCCGCCAAGGTCCACTTCCCAGTCATGATCTACTTCGTTGCGTTCACCGCGGTTCACGTGTTCCTGGTATTCGCAACCGCAATTGTGGCAGGCAAGGGACCGTTCGCGAACCTCAGCCACATGTTCGCAGCCGCACCGGACAAACCAATCATGGGTCTGATCCTGTTCCTGGTTGCCGTGGTTGTCATGGCAGCTGCGTGGGTAGTCATCCGCCCAATCTTCGTAGCACCAGTAGCCGGCAAGTTTGGAAACGTGACAACCCGATAAGGGAAGGTGCCCAGCCGCTACGAGCTAGGAGCTGGGAGTCTGGCTTAGAACGAGGGCCGTCCGCGTAACTTATCAAGTGCGCGGCGGTCCTTTTTCGTGGGCCTGCCCATGCCCTTGTCGCGCCGGGGTACGGGGGCACGCAAAAGAGGGCTGGGTTCTGGGGAGTTGTCCACGTAACAGGCGCGCGCAACCGAGGCGGGACCTCGGGTAGCTAAAAACCCTTGCACCACCAGAACCCGGTCAATTCCGTGGCGACGGATGTGTACTTCGTCGCCGACTTTGACCTTGTACGACGCCTTGACTTTTTCGTCGTCAACCCGCACGTGGCCACCCTTGATGACAGATGCAGCCAGGGTCCGAGTCTTGAAAACACGCACCGCCCACAGCCACGAATCGATGCGTTGCGAACCGTGAGAGTCAAACGTGGGTTCAATCATGCATTCGAGCATAGAACACCAGGTGATAATCTGTGCCCAGGCCCGGTTATGGCCTGTCAATGAGTTGAATCAGGAGTTAGACCTATGCCCTTGCGGATGTCCACACTTTTTGTGCGCACCCTCAAAGAAGAGCCTGCTGATGCAGACGTTAAGAGCCACAAGCTCTTGCACCGTGCATCCTACATTCGCCGTTCAGCTCCAGGAATCTACACGTGGTTGCCGCTGGGACTGCGCGTGTTGGACAAGATCGA
>CABTZC010000066.1 GCA_902489185.1 uncultured Brevibacterium sp.
GGCAGTGGAACGGTGTAGCGAGCTTCAGGACCGGACAGGATCCAGGCAATAAAGCCGTCTTCGCCTTCGTAGATGGGGCTTGGAGCGCCTTCGCCACGCATCGCGCGGTCAACAGCTTCAACGGCCATCTTGCCGGCGAATGCTGGAGCGTGAGCCTTCCAAGATGAAATTTCACCCTTACGCGACTGGCGGGTTGCCGTGGTGACGTGCAGAGCCTGACCGACAGCCTGGTAGATAACGTCGGTTGGGAGGTGGAGAAGAGCACCAATTCCGGCAGCAGCGGATGGGCCCAAGTGAGCAACGTGGTCGATCTTGTGTTCGTGCAGGCAAATGCCCTTCACCAGGTCGACCTGGATTTCGTATCCGGTGGCAATACCGTTAACCAGGTCTTTACCGCCGATTCCCTTGTGCTGTGCAACAGCCAGAATCGCAGGAATGTTGTCACCTGGGTGGGAGTATTCCTTGGCTAGGAATGTGTCGTGGAAGTCGAGTTCACGCACGGCAACACCGTTTGCCCAAGCTGCCCATTCAGGCGAGATGTGCGTGTCGTTGGAAACACCAAACACGGTGGAACCTGGCTCCAGCTTGTGAGCCAAGGACTGTTCACGTGCGTGCTTGGGTGCCGAACGGAACACGGATGCGGCGGCAACTGAAGCGTTGTCAATAACGCGGTTGATCACCATGTCAGTGACATCAGCGTCAACTTCTACCGGGTCGGCAGCAACCTGGGCGATTTTGTAGGCCAGCTGCTCTTCACGTGGCAGGTTTTCTGAGGACTTGTACGTACGAACTTCGTGATTGATCATGCGAGGTCTCCTTCGCGCGGGTTTGACCGCATTCGTATGTGGTGTCTACCACTCTATTACCTATGAGAAGTGTCACAGCACTCGGCCCCGGGTTGCGACCCGCAGGTCGGTGAGGCACTTCACAAGTATCTCGACATCAAGATAAACGACGTTGTCGGCGTTTCCCAAATGCAGGTTGCATTTTGCCCTACTACTTGCAGTCCCTGTTTGAGCTGTTCGTCAGGGTAAAGCGGTCGAGCGTTCCGCGCTTACCTGCTGGTGATACTTCATATGCAGTCACGCGCAACGAGCAACGCTGAGCCTTCACAGACACGTAACCAGGCACTTTGTTACCTGTGGCCACGGCAGCCCAGTCAGCATCTTCTTTGCTGCTGTAGAACTTCGAACCACTCGACGAGGTAGCGGTCATGTAGATCGCTTCGCCCTTCTTCTTGACCTGCTTGCTGCCGCCTCGCGCGCCTGCGACTTTGGCACCGTCTCCGTTTGTCAGGTAGCTGCGGGTGTACACGTGGTCGTGACCGTTCATCACCAAGTCGACATCGGCCTCGGCGATATATTTTGGAAGTTTTTCGCGAATTCGCTTGACGTCAGCGTCGTCGCGGTGTGGTCCGGATGAATATGGCGCGTGATGGAAGGCGACGACCGTCCAGTTTGCATCACGCCCCTGATCAGCCGTGACGTCCTTGATGAACTGACCGTGTTTCTTCCAGTTGGGATTGTTACTGTCCAGGACGATGAACAGCACGCCGGCATCCTTGTACCAGTAGTCGCCCGTACCCCTCTGGTTGGGCTGGCGGAAATGCTGAATGTGGCTGACGGGGTTGAGCATTTCGTGGTTGCCCTTGATCGTCATGTGCGGGAGTGTGCGCATAACGTCTGGAGCAAAGAACGCGTCGTACTGTTTACCGGCGCCGGTGTCGATCTGGTCGCCTAAGCTCAAGAGGAAGCGTGCGTTCGGGTGTGCCTTGGAGGCCGAGGTGACGGTCCGGTTCCAGCCTTCTGCATCGTTGGGTTCTCCGTTTCCGGACCCGATCTGGGGATCGCCTACCGCCAGGAATTCGCCGCTGTCGGTGGCGAAAGTCTTTGGAGTTGCGAATGTGTAGACGTCCGACCATCCGTTTTTGTCGGAGCCGACCTGGTATGCGTACCTAGTGTTCGCCTTGAGCCCGGTGACGTGCGCCTGGTGGAAAAGGCGAGCGCGGTCAACCGACACTCCTGATTTTTCTTCTTTGACCGTGCGGGCGTTTTCTGGGAGTTTGCCGTCCACCAGCTCCTTTACCGGAGCGATCTTGACGCGCTGTGCACCGACACGTTTGGTGTACCACGTAAAAGCGCGGTCGGTGTTGCGGTCGCCCACCTGCAGACCGAGGTTGTAGATGTCAGCGTGCTGCCCCGCACTGGGGGTCGCCTGGGTAGGGCTCAGGCCACCGGCAGAAAGTAACGCGATCAGTCCGAGTGAGGTTGCCAGCGACGCAATTTTCATCCTTAAACTCCTCTGGGTGGGTGGATACACAACGGCAAATATGGTGACTTTTCCGGGTTAACTGCGGTTAACGTTCTGGTACACCGCGGGTTACCTATGTGTGGATCCCGGACGTTTACGGCCTAAATAATCGTTACGCTGTGAGCGAAATATGTGCGAAGATCGGTGTATGACGCGCACTGCTTTGGACTATGACGAAAACTGGCTCGAACCTGAAGAGCTCAACCGCCTCAGGCGCAAACTTCCCCTCACGTATGTACACGGCGTGCCTGTTCAAGTGAATGAAAGTGGAGAAGTTGAACGGATTGGCTTGCTCCTGCGCACCCTTCCAGACCAGACCCTGGGCCGTGAAATTGTCGGTGGTCGTGGCCGCTTCCACGAGTCTCTGCGCAGCGCGCTCGCCCGCCACTGCGAGCAAGACTTGGGGCCCCTCGCGCTCCCGGTTTTCCCCACCTCGCTTACCCCGTTTCACGTGGCCGAATACTTCCCCACCCAGGGTGTAAGTAACTACTACGACCCTCGCCAGCACGCGGTTGCCCTGTGCTACATCCTGCAGGTGCGTGGGGAATGTACTCCCCGGCAAGACGCGTTGAGCTTCGACTGGTTCGCACCTCGGGAACTTCTTCGTGACGACATCATCGCCGATATGTGCCACGGCCAGCACCACATCGTCAAGGCAGCCCTTGCGCACCTGGGGATCCTGCCCTAGAAAGCCGGGACACACCTCGGCGGGTTCCTTTCCCAGGGTTTATTCATACTCCGTTTGTGTGTAATGTGTGATCCGCGACAGGGGAGCGCCAGAAGGGGCGCTGAGAGTGCTGATGCAGACCCTCGAACCTGATGCGGTTAGGACCGCCGAAGGGAGTCGAGTTTCTCTTTACCCCTCCTGAATCCTGGGAGGATACATGTCATCGACGACAGAAGTAGCAAAGACTCACGCGTACTCGTGGCGAGTTGTCGACATTGTTGTGTGTGCCGTGATTGCGGTTGCAGTTGGGCTTCTGTTCCGTTTGTGGGCTGCACTGTGGCCGGGCTTTGAACTTCTTTTCTCGACAACTTTCCCACCTGCCGTGGGTCTGTTGGGTGGTGTATGGGTGCTGGCTGGTCCGCTGGCTGCCCTGATCATTCGCAAGCCGGGCGCCGCGCTGTTCTGTGAGCTGTTGGCCGCGATTTTCGAGGCGGTCCTGGGCTCCCACTTTGGCCCGCCCGTCGTGCTTTCCGGGTTCCTCCAGGGTCTGGGTGCGGAGCTCGTTTTCGCCGCGTTCAGGTACCGCAAGTTCACGCTCCCCGTCTGCATCCTGGCGGCAGGGCTGGCTGCCGTGTTCATGGGTGTTCACGAGTCGATCATGTACTTTGCGGAATGGCCGTTCATCTTCCAGGTTGCGTACACCGGTTTCGCGGTGCTTTCGGCAGCCGTGTTGTCCGGCGTGATCCCATGGCTACTGACGCGCATGCTCGCTTCAGCTGGGGCGCTTAACGCGTTTGCGTCTGGTAACACTGGGCGCGAGGTGTGAGTCACCTCAGCGCGACCGACTTTGGGTGGAAGCACGCCGGCCGTAAGCGACCTGCCCTCACCGGGGTTTCGTTGGAGATTGCGGCTGGCGAGCGCGTCCTGATTGCGGGCGCGTCCGGGGCTGGCAAGTCCACGTTCCTGCATGCTGTGGCTGGTGTTCTGCCCAGTGAGTCGGGGACTCAGTTTGGGCAGTTGCTTATCGACGGCACGGCTCCGGACCCTACCCGAGGTCGTACCGGCTTGGTTCTGCAGGATCCCGATTCGCAGGCGGTGTTGTCGCGGATTGGTCCCGATATTGCGTTTGGGGCCGAGAATCTGCGTGTTCCAGTCGAGGAGATCGCCGACCGCGTGCAGTGGGCCCTGGACACAGTGGGGTTGCCGTTCCCGCAGGATTGGCCCACGGCGAAGTTGTCTGGTGGACAGAAGCAGCGGGTGGCTCTTGCTGGTGTTCTGGCGATGCGCCCGTCGATCATCTTGTTGGACGAGCCCACGGCAAACATTGACCCGCAGTCGGCTCCTGGGTTGCGTGACGCGGTTATTCGGGCTGCGGATGAGACTGGTGCGACGCTTTTAGTGGTGGAGCACCGGCTGGATCTGTGGGCAGACCATGTGGATCGCATGGTGGTCCTCTCCCCCACCGGGGTGATTGCTGACGGCCCGCCGCACCAGATCATGGAGACGCATCGGCAGGAGTTGGAGGACGCTGGTTTGTGGCTCAGCCACGTGCGGCCCAAGCGACGCGAAGTTCGCGAAGCCACTGGCCCGCGGTTGTTGGAAGTCGACGCCACGGTGGGGCGTCACACCGACGTCAACCATGTGGCGTTCTCCCTGGCGCAAGGTCAAGCGTTGGCGATGACGGGGGGCAACGGGGCCGGAAAATCCACGGCGGCACTGACAGCGGCGGGGCTTTTACGACCTCGGTCCGGGCAGGTCATAGCCAGCCCGGAACTGCAGACCTGGGCACCTGAGTTTCGCGTGCGTAGCGCGAGCCCGCATAAGTGGAAAGCCCGGGCGTTGGCGCGCAGGATCGGGAAGGTGTTTCAGACCCCTGAACATCAGTTCGTCACCCGCACCGTTCGTGATGAGCTGATGTTGGGCGGGGTAGACCCGGACTCGGTGTTGGAGAGGTTGCGTCTTGACCATGTGGCGTTGGCGCACCCAACTACGCTCAGCGGTGGTGAGAAGCGGCGGTTGAGTGTCGCGTGCATGCTGGCCGCACCCGTTCTCATTGTGGACGAGCCCACGTTTGGGCAGGATGCGCACAGTTGGCGCGAGCTGGCCCGCCTACTCAACGAAGCGGTCGATAACGGGGCCGCACTGCTGACGGTCACGCACGATCCAGATTTTATTCACGCAGTGGGGGCTCACGAGTATGGGATTTGATATTCGGAATACTCCCCTAACGCGCACCAACCCGCTCACCAAGATCATCATCATGGGGCTCATTACGGTGGGGGTTGTTCCGTCGATTGACGTGGTCAGCGCGTCACTCATGATGGCTTTTGTCGCTCTGTTGTTTCCGCTGACCGGGTTTCCAGTCAAGCGATTGTTTACTCACCTGTGGTTCATACCCGTGGCTGCCTTTGGCACGGGGTGGGCGACTGTTCTGCTGGCGGAAGGAACGGGCCCGGTCCTGTTTAACTTTGGGCCGTATGAGGTGACGAGCAGGTCTGTTGAACTGGGGTTTGCGCTGTTTTTGCGGTCGCTGGCAATGGCGTTGCCGTGCGTTGTTCTAGCGTTTTCCATCGACTCCACTGAACTGGCTGATTCCCTGGTTCAGCTGTGGAAGATGCCTGAGCGATTCGTTTTGGGTGCGTTGGGGGCCGCGCGGTTGGCGGGGCTGTTGTCAGAACAGTTGGAGACGATCCGGTTTGCCCGCCGTGCCCGAGGTGTCTCCCACGGAGGTTTCTTTGGTGGCCTTCGCGATTTCTTCCCCATCGCGTTCGCACTACTCACCGAGGCGATCCGGCGAGCAGTGCGGTTAGCAATGGCGATGGAGGGGCGTGCGTTTGGCACCACGGGGCGCACGTGGACCCGGCGGGTGAGCCTGGGTGCCTGTGACTGGGTGGCGATGGGCTGTGCCGCGGTGCTGGCGGCTACGTGCATCACCGCGGCCGTGATCACCGGGCATTGGAACTTTATTTTGAGTTAGATCTTCAGTTCGCCCATGTCTTCGAAGCCGTTGCCTTCGACCTGTCGGGAAACGATCTGCGGGGTCGAAACCAGGTGTGGGCGCATAGCTTCGAGGCCCTTGGCGAAGTGGTCGCTGGTGACATGCGGTTCAGCGCCTTCGTCGGTGAACCCTTCAACCAGCACGTACTGGTTGTCGTTTTCGAGACTCTTGGACCATTCGAAGAACAGGTTTCCTTCTTCAGCACGAGTGGCCTCAGTGAACTCGCGGACGATTTCAGGCCACTGGTCGACGGACTCTGGTTTGACGTCATATTTCACAACGATGAAGTACATGCTCCCCAGTGTAGGTGTCATGGGAACATAGATCTATGGCGTACACGTGTAGCGAATGCGGATCTTCAACCCCCAAGTGGATGGGCAAGTGCCCCAAGTGCCAGTCGTGGGGAACCCTTGAAGAAAGTGCCGGCCCAGGTGTGTCCGTCAAGACCCAAGCTACTTTCTCTGGCAAACGCGCCACCCCTGTCACACAGGTAGACGCAACGACCGCCTCGGCGACATCAACGGGGGTGAGCGAACTTGACCGCGTGCTGGGAGGCGGGCTGGTGCCAGGTGCTGTAATCCTGCTGGCCGGCGAACCTGGGGTGGGTAAGTCCACGTTGTTGCTCGACGTGTCCGCGAAGGCTGCGAAGGCGGGCAGGCGGGTCCTGTACGTCACCGGCGAGGAGTCCCAAGGGCAGGTGCGTCTGCGCGCTGAACGCACGGGGGCGCTGTCAGACAACTTGCTACTTGCTAACGAAACGGACTTGGCAGCGGTCTTGGGGCTCATCGAGGTGGAGGATCCTGAACTGCTCATCGTGGATTCCGTGCAGACATTGGCGTCTGACCGTGTGGAAGGTGTGCCGGGTGGGGTCACGCAGGTGCGGGAGGTTGCGTCTGCGGTGATTCGGGCCGCCAAGGCACGTAACCTGCCGACCGTGCTGGTGGGGCACATCACCAAGGACGGGACGGTCGCGGGGCCCAGGTTGCTGGAGCACTTGGTCGATGTGGTGTGTTCGTTCGAAGGCGATAAGCACACGCGTTTGCGCATGTTGCGGGCGATTAAGAACCGCTTTGGTCCTACCGATGAGGTGGGGTGTTTTGCGATGACGGAAGAAGGCATCACCAGTGAATCCGACCCGTCTGGGTTGTTCTTGTCGAGGTCGCAAATTAACGCGCCGGGCACGTGTTTGACGGTGACGCTGGACGGGAAGCGGCCGTTGGTGATCGAGGTGCAGGCGCTCACAATGGAGGCAGCTGGTGGGAATCCCCGGCGAACCGTGAGTGGAATGGATTTCAACCGTGTGGCCATGCTCATTGCGGTGGCCTCGAAGAGTATGAACTTGGCGCGGGCTGATGTTTTTGTGTCGACTGTAGGTGGGGCGAAGATCCAGGAACCGGCTGCCGACCTTGCGGTGGCGTTGGCGCTGGCGTCAGCTGCGGCGGATAAGCCCCAGTATTCGCGTTTAGTCGCCATTGGCGAGTTGAGCCTATCCGGTGAGATTCGGCGTGTGCCCAACGTGGGGCAACGGCTGGCGGAAGCCGCGCGCATGGGCATCGACACTGCCGTGGTTGCTAGCGGGTCGTTGGCAGATGTGACCTTGCCCAAAGGTATTCGGGTGAAGGAAGTGAGCAACCTGGCTCAAGCGATTGAGCTGACGCTCAAGCGGTAGTGGCGGGGCTCAGTTTCCCTGAGTCTTTTCCTCAGCGGCAGGCTTGTCTTCGCCCTCGGATTTCTTCTCGCCTGACTTCTTCTCTTTCGACTTTTCGACCACGAACTTAGCCGGTTGGCTCTCGATATCACCCAGCTTGGTCACCAGCGTGTATTCGCCGGGGTCCAACGTGTCTTTTGTACGGTTGCACTTGTCGTCCGTGGGAATCATGTCCCATGGCAGCACCGACTTCTTCTTCGCACCCGACACAAACACCTGGGTCTGTTCCTTTTGCTTCCCTGGGGTTTGAACAGATCACGGGAACCCCGGTGTCTCCTGAAGTGTTCGCTGAATTGTTACGTTCACAGGACGAAGGTACGGCCGAATTCCTGGACCTGGCCCGGGTGAAGCCCAACACGTTGGGCAACTATCGGATGATGATTTCACTGGGGCAAGCTGAGAACGTCTGAGTCGCGGGTGGCCAGTCCGTCGCTCACCAAGTCATCGATGAGCCGGGCAATCCGGTCATGTGTCCCCAAAGCCCGCACGCGCGTCAGGGACGAACCAACCGGCTCGGGGAGCTCATCAATGACAGTGTCCTTAAAATCAGCTGCGGGGGCCGTGAAGTAATCTTCCCGCAGTGGACACCCCTGCACGGTGGATTCCTTGAGTGTTGCCATGATGGCGCCACGTAGCTGCCGGTCGGTGCCGTGCCACGCTTGGGTTTTAGGCCGGGTGCCACTTTTTGGTTGCCCAGCTTTGAGCCACGCGCAGTGCTCAGCCAGCGGGCACTGGTCACACTTAGGGTTGCGGGACGTACACACCAAGGCGCCCAACTCCATGGCAGCGGCGTTGAACTCAACGTGGTGGTCCTCAGGAACGAACTGCCTGGCCCACGCGTGCTCTTTTTTGCTTAAGGCCGGCTTGGGGTGGTCAACGCCGGCGAACACGCGCGACAGCACCCGGCGGACGTTCACATCGAGCACAATCGTCCGCTCACCAAACGCAAACGACGCAACCGCGGCCGCCGTGTACGGCCCCACCCCGGGTAGAGCCAACAAACCTTCTTCGGTGTGCGGAACCTCGCCGTCTCCTATCGCACGCGCGCACTCCCGCAAACGCAACGCCCGCCTGGGGTAACCCAACGAACCCCAGGCGACTAACACCTCGGCGGTGGGAGCGTCAGCCAGCGCGCGGGGAGTGGGCCA
>CABTZC010000067.1 GCA_902489185.1 uncultured Brevibacterium sp.
AAACAAGATGATCCACAGGGCTGCACCCGGTCCACCGACGGAAATAGCGACAGCCACACCAGCGATATTTCCGAGTCCCACGGTTCCAGACAGCTCAGTTGCCAAAGCCTGGAAAGATGAAACCTCACCCGGGTCAGTCTTACGCGTCAGCTTTCCGCGGATCACTTCAAGCGAGTGCGTCAAACCGGTAATGGGCTGGAAGCGCAGGTACACGGTGAGGAAGATAGCTGCGGCCATCAGCCACACAACAATCAAGGGGAGTTCAGCACCACCGGGGAGCGGAAGCGCGAAGAACACGATGTCTGAAAGAACTTGAGCGAATGGGGCGAAGACCTTGTCAAGGAACTGGTCAACACCCGACTTTTCAGCTGCATCTGCAGACTCAGCGAGAACGTCAATCGAGAGTAGGTTTTCCGAACCAAACGGAGCCGCGTTTGCCGCGGTTGCAAATAAATGATGACTCATAAATTCGGTGCGAGGGTAGATTTACGGCCGAAGGGTTGATCCGGCTTCGGGCACCGGTCCCAATCTTAACGATTGCTTAGAGTTTGGCACCGTGGAACCGCTCCATTGCCCCGTTTTTGCGGGGGTGCGGTTGGGCTTTCGCCCATCGTGACGGGCAACACGGCGCATTCGCTGTTGTTACCTTTTCGTTACATTAATGGGCGCAAAAAGGCGCAAAGCGAGCGATACCGCGCGTTATATAGCGCCGTCTTGCTCGCTTTGCGCCGTTGGGCTTAGTTCCACGCCGAGGTGGTTCAGTCCGCCTCGGGATAAATTGTGTGAGCGGGTGCGACGTTGGTCTTCTTAGCCCACGGATAGTAGATCGCCGTGGTGACGATGATGCCAATAATCCAGGAAACATCCGCGCCACCGAGCACCTCTACCAATGGGCCGGTATAGATGGTCTGATCCATGAATGGAATCTGCACTGCGACACCCACTACATACGCAACCAAGGCGCCTACATTCCAATCCCCGTAACGACCTCGGCGGTCATACAACGCAGGAATATCAAAGCGGTCCTTGGACACAAAGTAGTAGTCCACCAAGTTCACCACGCTCCACGGCGTAAACACCATGAGCAGCGCCAGAACAAAGTTCTTAAAGTTGGCCAAGAAGTCAGCGGACGCGAGCAAGGCCACCACAATGGTCAGCGCAACAATCGTGACGACGAAGATCGCGCGGGCAACCTTTGTGACACTCACTCGGTTACGGAAAGACGTGACAATCGTCAGCACGCACATGAACGCGCCGTACGCGTTGAGGGTGTTCACCGTAAGCTTGCCCAACAGGATCACAATAAAGATGAGCAAAGCCAGCACTCCGCCACCGGCCAGGTCACCAATAAAGCCAACCTGGTTGTCCAGGAATGCATCGCCGCCCTGTGACAACGCCGTTGCCGCAATGAGAACACCCAGGGTCATGGACCACTGCGAACCAATGACCGAACCACCAAAGGTGAACCAGAAGGTGGCTCGGCGGGGAGTGTTTTCTGGCAGATAGCGCGAATAGTCAGCGACATATGGGCCGTAGGTGAGCTGCCATCCGGCTGACAGCGCAACCACACTTAAAAACACTGGTGCGCTGAACTGGTTGTTGGCGAGGACAGCTGGAATGTCGACTGTCACCAGCACGATCACCGTGAGGTACAAAAAGCCCAACAGGCCGGTGACAGAAGAAATGCGGCCAAGCAAGTGGATGTACTTGTACCCGAGCAAGGCAATGATCGCGGTCAAGATACCGAAGATGACGATACCCACCCAGTTGAACTCTTTTGCAGTGATGCCCAAGATGCCGTTGACGGCTTGGCCAGACAGCACCGCACCCGTGGATGCGAAACCGATATACATGAGCACAACCAGCACCAGCGGGAAAATCGCGCCGATCACACCAAACTGAGCGCGCGACGAAATCATCTGCGGCAAGCCCAGTGTTGGCCCCTGAGCCGAGTGCAACGCCATGATGGCTCCACCCAAAATGTTCCCTATAAGTAGGGCAATGATGGCCCACAGTGCGTCGGACTTGAAGACGGCGATTGCAAGCGCACCGTCAACGATCGCGGTGATCTGCGTGTTCGACCCAAACCACAGGGTGAACTGCGAAAACGGGGTTCCATGCCGCTCATTAGGGGGGACCCAGTCAATGGTGCGGTTTTCAACGAGACCGCTCGTGGACTTTGCGTCTGCCATGAGCACTCCTCACGGGTGTTGGAACTGGTTATTGACCTGTTGTTGGACACGCGTCAACGCGTTAGGAACGGTCAATGCTAGCACGTGATGGGGCTCACAAATCGCGGTTTTTAGGGGCTGCAGCGAGTAACTTTTGTCCGGCACAAGAAACTATCCACATTGCCGGACAGAAGTTGCTTGGGAGGTTGGGAGTGTGCGGTTTTGCATGTTAACGAAGCCCTCCCCGAGGTGGTAGGGAGTTGCGCGGATGGAGAACGGTCCCCCGCCTCGGGCTCCGGAACTTGCCTTGCGAACCTCAACAACCTCGGGCCTTAGAACACTTTTGGCTACAGTCCAATTTTTGGACTGTAGCCAAATAACCCCAAAACACCCCTAAATAGTGACGTGCGACACAGTTTTGGCCTCTTTTGGATACACTCGAGCCCCAGAACCGAACTCGAGTGTAGCCAAATGACGCACCCCCAGACCCACGGCAGCACACCAATACACAAATTCGGGGCCCCACCACCAGGTGAGACCCCGAAAAAATTTTGTGCGCGAGGGGGGACTTGAACCCCCACGATCTTGCGATCACTGGCACCTGAAGCCAGCGCGTCTACCAATTCCGCCACTCGCGCGAGCGACAAGTGATAACTGTACACGTACAGGCTACAAACAACAAAATCCAGAGCTTTATTTAACTAACCGGCTACCATAAGCATTTGAAGCACTGGTGATTACGTCATGCGGGAGCATGCGCACACAAAGCTGTACATAACTGAAAGCACAAAGCTTCTGAGCGAACAACCTGCGTGTCGCGTCAAAACACGACCCGGCTATACTGTTCGCCCAGCAGTTACTATTACGCAGTCACACCGCGTGGCAGAAACAGCTTACGGCTAACAGCCTGAAAGCGAACAGGGGGAAGCGAACGTGGGCGTACTAGACCGATTCGAAAAAGGTATCGAACGCGTCGTCAACCAAACCTTCGCAAAAGCTTTTCGTTCCCAAGTTGAACCCGTTGAACTCGCCGGCGCGCTCAAGAAGGAAGCAGACACACACGCAGCTGTGGTGTCCCGCGGTCGCACCCTCACCTCGAACAACTACGTGATCGAACTGGCCACCAGTGACTTTGAACGCCTCGATTCCTTAAGCGAAGAACTGACCGCCGACCTGCGCCAGGTGGTTGGCGAACACGCGATTGAACAGGGCTACAGTTTCGTTGGCCCCGTGACCGTCACCCTCGAACCGGCACAAGACCTCGACACCGGTATTTACCGCGTGCGCGCGTCGACTCGCCGCCCAGACGGCACCTTGGCTGCGCAACCTTCCGGCCGAGGTGGTTACGACCCACCCAGCCGCTCCAACCCGATCGTGCCAGAGGCATATGAGAGTGCGCAGAACACTCACCGCACGGGCGCCAACCCAGTGGTGGCCTCCGCAGCGGCAGCGCCGGCTGCTCCTGCCTCGGGGTCCCCTGCCAACCCTGCCCGAGGCGCTGGCAACCCCGCCCGCGGCCGTACCGCTCCGCGTTTCGGGGTGAAGGTCAATGGACAGTTCACCCCGCTAAGGCAAGGCACAACCGTGTTCGGACGCAGTTCGCAGTCCGCTGACTTCGTGCTGGACGACCCGGGAATTTCGCGCCGCCACTTCGAAATCACCATCGACGGGACCCACGCGACTGCCACCGACCTCGGCTCTACCAACGGCACGCTTCACAACGGTCACCGCATCACCTCCATCACGCTCACAGATGGCGCGACTCTCACCGCGGGCGATACTTCGGTAACCTTCTGTTCCATGGAGATGGGACGTCGATGACCGAATTCACCGTTGTCGCGCTACGGTTCGGCCTGTTTATCGCCATGTGGGTATTCGTGTTCATGGTGGCAGGTGTGCTCAGTCGTGACTTGTTCGGCCCACGCAAAGCCAAAGTCAAGGCCGGAAAACGTCGCAAACGAGCTAAGGCGCAACAGTCCGCTCCAGCGGCCCAGCAGCCAGCCCAGCAACCCGTGGGCGCGGGAGCACAAGACTCTTACACCTACCAAGGCACTGATGGTGTCAGCGAACTCGTGGTCACCTCGGGCCCTCTTTCCGGGACGGTTATTGCTTTAGGCGATGCGCCCATTACGCTGGGACGTAGCCGCGAGAACACTCTGGTCCTCGAAGACGACTTTGCCAGTGGTTTTCATGCCAAGATCGCCCCGGATGGCCGAGGTGGTTGGTATGTTGAGGACTTGGGATCAACGAACGGCACGTACATGGGGCAACATCAACTTGAGGCGCCCACCTCGCTTGGAGTACATATGCCGGTGACTATCGGTAACACCACAGTGGAGTTACGTTCGTGACCGATTTTGTATTCAACAGCGCCGTCCGGTCTAACGTGGGCCTGGTTAGGAAGAACAATCAGGACTCAGGTTATGCGGGCCGTAATTTTCTTCTTATCGCCGACGGAATGGGTGGCCACGCCGGTGGTGATGTTGCGTCTGCAATCACGGTTGCGCGCCTAGCGTCGCTTGACCATTCGGAGCACAATGGCGAAAGCCTCGACTCGTTGCGTTCCACCATCTTGGACGCCAACGACCGGATTGCTCGCGCGGTTGAGGACGAACCGCAGCTGGGCGGCATGGGAACTACTGTCACCGCGCTTTTGCGTTGTAAGGACCGTCTGGCCTTGGCGCACATTGGTGACTCCCGGGCGTACTTGTTGCGGGATGATTCGTTCTCGCAAATGACCACCGACCACACGTTTGTGCAGATGCTGGTCGACGAGGGTCGCATCACCCCTGAAGAGGCTGAGTACCACCCGCAACGTTCTGTTGTCATGCGTGTTCTGGGTGATGTGGGTGCGTCGCCCGAGCTTGACATGTCTGTGCGTGAGGCGCGGGTTGGTGACCGTTGGATGCTGTGTTCTGACGGCCTCACAGGTTTCGCTGACCTGGATGTCATCGAAGAGGCGTTGCGGTCGATTGACGACCCCGGTGAGTGCGCCGAAAAGCTTATCAACATGGCGCTTGAGGGCGGCGGCGCGGACAACATCACGGTGGTGATCGGCGATGTTGTTGACGCGACGGATCTCACCCCTGAGGAACTGGATGCTCCTGGTGAGTTTGGCGGTTCGGTTGAGATCAACCCGCAGTTCGCGCGGCTGGGCACGGTTGATAATGACACGCAGCCGGTCAACGGCACGCAGCCGGTTGAGGATCTAGAAACTGAGGCTTTGCCTCGGGTGGATGAGGATGCCGCCGAGGTGGCATCCGACTCGGCGAATGAGCCTGAAGCAACCAAGGAACGTGCTGACGAAGACACTGCCGATGCGGTTTCGACTACCGCTGTTGGTGCGGCTGCAAGTTCGGCCGCGTCGGTTGCTAGCGACGGTAAGCGGGGCGGTCGGGGAAAAGCGCGAGCGACCAGGGGTCGCAAGCGTAAAGATCTTGGCGCTGACACTGATGGTTTTGATGATTTCTCTGATGAGGAGCCTCGGCGGCGCTGGCTCCCGTGGGTCATCGCCGGGGTTGTCATCGTTGTGCTTATCGTGGCTGGGTTTGCTGGAAAAGCGTTTATTCAGTCGCAGTATTACGTCACGGAAGAGAACGGCAAGGTTGCTGTTTACCAGGGTGTTTCGCAAAACTTGGGTCCTCTTGAGCTGTCAGATCTGCATGAGACCACAGACATTGAGGTCCAGTACCTTCCTGCGTACACGCAGAGCAGGCTGAAGGAGACGATCCCTGCGTCCAGTCATGACGAAGCCCAGAAGATCGTAGAGAACCTGCGTTCTTCGGCAGACAAAGCGCGTCAACAAAGCGTGAGTGGTGGCGCTACCGACGGCAATAGCAGTGACCCGGCGCCTTCTGCCCCCGGTCAGCCTGAGCGGAAGCCTGCGCAGAAACCTGGGCAGGCGACAGGTCAGCCTGAGCAGCCACGGCAACCCACGCAGCAGCCAAAGCAGGGTGAAAACCCATGAGTGTTGCAACATGGAATCTTGACGCCAGCCAGGATCAGGGAACCCATCACAACGCGAACGCCCAGTCACCTCACACGAAGGGACCGCGGACGTACCGCGTAGCCGAACTTTTCTTGATTCTGCTTGCGATCGCTGTGTCTGCCGGTGCTTATGCGCTTGTGGGCCTGGGCACTGACAAGCAGATTCCCACAAACGTTGTGGAGTACACGGTGTGGTTGGCCGCGTTGAGCATCATTCTTCACGCGGTGACGTGGTGGCGAGCCAAATACGCCGACCCCGTGATTGTTCCCATCGCAGTGATACTCAACGGTTTGGGCCTGGCCATGATCTTCAGGCTTGACCAGGCAAAAGGCACACACGTGGCTGTCAACCAGCTCATCTGGATGACTTTGGGCGTGCTCTTGGCCGCTGCCACCGTGATCTTTGTACGCGATCACCGCATTTTGCGCCGGTGGACCTACACGTTTGGTCTGGCCGCTTTGCTGCTTTTGCTCCTCCCCCTGATTCCAGGGCTTGGGAAAACCATTAACGGAGCACGCATTTGGATTCACCTGGGGCCGTTTAGCTTCCAGCCTGGTGAGCTAGCCAAAATTTTCCTGGCCATCTTCTTTGCCGGGTACCTTGTGACGTTCCGTGATCAGCTGACTGCGGCGGGCAAGAAGTTCCTGGGGCTGAGCTTTCCACGTCTGCGCGACACCGGCCCCATCGCAATCGCGTGGGTCGCGTCAGTTGGAATTTTGGTTTTCCAGCGCGACCTGGGAACCTCTCTATTGTTCTTTGGCCTGTTCGTCGCCATGCTCTACATTGCTACGGACAAGAAGTCGTGGATCATCATCGGTCTGTCGCTGTTCGTTGCCGGTGCGGTGATCGCTTCGCAAATCTTTTCGCACGTCAACCAGCGTCTAAGCGGGTGGCTCAACGCTTTAAGCCCTGAGGAATACAACAAGTCCCCCGGTGGCTCCTACCAGCTGGTCCAGGGCTTGTTCGGCATGGCTAAAGGTGGACTGGTGGGCACTGGCCTGGGCGAAGGACGCCCCAACGTGGTGCCCTACGCCGAATCCGACTTCATCTACGCCTCACTTGGCGAAGAACTGGGTCTGATCGGACTCTTCGTGATCCTCATTCTGTACGTCATTTTGTTCCAGCGCGGCTTTAAGACCGCGTCCGAACTGCGCGACGGATTCGGCACCCTCCTTCTTGCCGGCCTGTCGTTCACCGTGGCTCTGCAGACCTTCATCGTGGTGGGTGGCGTGACGCGCCTGATCCCGCTGACGGGTCTGACCACGCCGTTCTTGGCTGCCGGTGGTTCTTCCCTGGTCGCCAACTGGATCATCATTGGGTTGTTCTTGCGCGCCTCGGACAACGCCCGCCGGCCTGCTGAGGAACTCGCCACGGGTGTGTTGCGAGTTGCGCGCGTCAGTGAGACTGAGAAAGAGTCAGGCTCCAACGCCGAGGCGGTCTCCTCTTCCAGCGTTCGCTCCGCTTTCGCTGACGAGGACGCCCCGACTGTCCAGACTGACCAAGCTGGGTCGGAAGCACCCACCACCGTTTTGAACCAGAAGGAGGTCGAATGAATACACCACTGAAACACGTCGCTGTTGTGGGCTTTGTCATGTTCGCTTTCCTTTTTGGTTCCACCAGCTACGTTCAGTACTTCGCAGCGGAATCACTGAACGAAAACCCCCTGAACAACCGCACGGTGATTGAGGAGCTGTCACGTAACCGCGGCCCCATCCTGGTCGATGGCGAACCGGTGGCTCTTTCAAACCCTGTTGACGACCAGTTCAAATTCCAACGGTCTTACGGCTCTGACAACCTTCCAGCCAAGATGTACAGTCCCGTAACCGGTTTCTTCTCAGTCACCTCGGGCGCTACCGGACTCGAACGCACGGAAGGCAGCCTGCTCGCTGGAACTGACGACAAACTTTTCTACGACCGGATCTCCGGCTGGCTCACCGGGCAAGAACCCACGGGAGCGGCGGTTGAACTGACCCTCAACTCCAAGGCCCAGCGCGCTGCGTACGAGGCCTTGGACGGCCAAAAGGGTGCGGCTGTGGCCATGAACCCTAAGACCGGTGAAGTCCTAGCTTTGGTGTCCACTCCTGGGTTCGACCCCAACGACATGGCAACGCATGACCGGAAGGATGCCGAGGCGGCGTACAAGTCGGCTTTGAAAGACCCAGACAAACCGCTGTACAACCGCGCAATCGGCGGTAATTTGTACCCGCCGGGAAGTGTGTTCAAGCTGGTGACGGCAGCAGCGGCAATCGAATCAGGCGATTACAACGAGGACTCTGAAATCGACGCGCCCAACGCGCTGAAACTACCTCAAACCAGCCACACTATTAAAAACGCGGGTGGCGCAACGTGCGCCAATGGGCAGAAGGCCACGCTCAAACACTCGATCATCAAGTCGTGTAACACCCCCATCGCCAAACTAGGTATGGATCTGGGTGCCGACGCGATGAACAAACAAGCCGAAAAGTTTGGATTTGGCGACAACTTCACGATTCCGTTGCGCGTAAGCGCTTCAAGCTTCCCCGAATCGCCAAACGAACCAGAACTCGCACAGTCAGCAATTGGACAGTTCGAAGTGAAAACCACGCCTCTTCAGGTGTGCATGGTGTCCGCGGCGATCGCCAACGGTGGCACAGAAATGCGCCCCAACCTGATCTCCGAGGTTCGCAAT